>JAGGSN010000204.1 GCA_021159005.1 Candidatus Zixiibacteriota bacterium
ACCGTGCCCCGTGTCCGCAGACAGGCGGGCGCCGGCAGGCAGGAGGTATCGGCACAACCAATCTCTGGATTCCCAATCAAGTTGGGAATGACGTGGGCAGTGTGGGAATGACATCACTATAGCATCCGCCTAAGGCGGACAAAAGGCCGGACAGTAGTGAAATTTTATAATGCATAAGAACTTTTAATTTATCAGGTTGTTGATAAAAGGTAAATTTTTATTATGTTAGTTTGTAGTCCGCCTAAGGCGGACAAACTGACACAGTTTGCTTAAAAAGAAGGTCGGCAGGTCACGCTTCACTACGACCTGCCTAAATAGTTGAATACGCCCCTGCGTGTTAATCTAATCCCTCAATCACCGACTTCAATTTCGCAATCATATCCTTGTAATGGCTTCCCTGCCAATAGATACGCCGGCATTTCGGGCATCGCTTGAAACTGTCTTGAGTCTTGATTATATACGGAAACACTTCATCGGTGACATCCTCGCCGGCAACCTCACTGCAAACCTTATTGCATTCCAGACAGCGAGTAAATAATTTGTCTTTGTTTATCTGCAGGTTCAACTGAGTAATTACCGCTTTTAATTGCTTCTCCGGTGAATCGCTTTCGATAAGGAGACGCCGCTCAGATTCGATACGTTCAACCAGATTACTATCTCGCGTGAGAACAATACGACCCTGTTTAAGCATCACCGATAGAAGCTCGGCATCGCCGATAGTTTGCTCAAAATACGTATCATATCCAAGCATCCGCAGGTATCGGGCCAGCTTGCCAAGATTGTCATCGCAGAGGAATTTCATAAAGGTAAGGTAGGGGATGATGATATGTTGGTCAAGGGGCTTGTTGTTTTGATGATAGGGATTGTTTTAATGTGTTGCCAGACAATAGACCCCAAAATGAGTAAATAATCATATATTAAATGCTTAGCCGCTCGATAACAACCTTCTCTATACCAGTCAAATCCTTTAGGGTAGTTGGTGTACGTCCTCGTGCGCCAACCACTTTATTATTCCCCGCTTGAGAATGGTTAAGGGTGTGTTCTTAACACTAAGTGTTCAACATGATTCCGAATAATTTATTTGTAGTTCTACTGCAAAATCATAGTGTTAGATGTTTGGCCGCCCGATAACAACCCTCTCTATACCAGCCAAATCCTTAATCACCTTAATATCAATGTTCTTATGGCAAGTCTTTAAAATAGCCGCAACATCGGATGCCTGACCTATACCGACCTCGAAACATATTATCCCATCCGGTTTGAGATGCTTATTTGATTTTTCAACTATAGCTTTGAAAAATATCAACGGGTCATCGCCGGCTATAAGAGATTCCTTCGGCTCGTAAAGTTTCACCTCCGGCTGAAGCGTTTCAAACTCATCGCTGGCTATATACGGCGGGTTGGATACTATGACATCGTATTCGTTAATCTCATCCCAGAAGCTATCGGTCTGGCAATCGCCTATTCGGAAATCGATTTTATCAGCTGCTCTGTTAAGGCGAGCATTTTCAGATGCCGTATTCAGCGCTGTTTCGGATATATCTATTGCGGTTATCTTTATAGCCTCGATATTAACGGCTAAGGCTATCGCAATATTGCCGGAACCGATGCCTATATCAAGCAAGCGAATTGACTGTTTATCTTTAAGCAAATCGATGAGAGTTTCGACCAGCACTTCGGTTTCCGGACGGGGTATCAGCACGTTTTGATTTACTTTAAGCCGCACATTGTAAAACTCGACCTCGCCTATCAGATATTGCAGGGGGAAATGCTTGCATCTTTTATCGATAAGTTCGTTAAATGTTTTTATAATATCATTACCTACTTTATTATCACTCGCAAGCTGAAGCTCGGATGGCGTTTTATTTAATAGATGCTGAAGGAAAAGCCGTGAAGACAGCTTGGCATCATCGATGCCGGCTTGCGCCAGCCTTTTTGCGCCCTGCCTTAAAAGTTTGGCTATCGTAAGGGACATCGGCTATTCAAAGATACGGAACGGATCTTTGCCGTAGGGACCTTTATCGAAAAGGGCGATACCCGCATCGGTACAACCACCTCTTGGATAGATAAACTGAGGCTGTCCCGCCGCTGTAGTTATCATCGGCGATGCCGGCTGACCGTAAATGCTTCCCGGCAGCCCTACTGCTAAGCCTGCTCCGACAAGAGCCGTTGTTTTAATAAAATCTCTTCGTTTCAAAATATAAACCTGTAATTTAAACCCGCTTGCATGGTAGAGCCATTAAAACGATAGTCTCTATCTTCAACGGATATTGTATTTAATTGATACTTATACAACATATCCAAACCAACCGGTCCGGCAACAGCTATATCCAATCCGATAACGCCGTATATACAGAAACCTTTACCATTGTAGCCGCCTGTTTCCTCCAATGAGCTTAACCCTGTTCCCATAGCGAATACCATATAGTTGGCGCCCGAATCCGTAAGGCAATGATTTATTCGGCATTCCATATAATAGCCGCACAAAACTATATCCGTATCGAAATACCCAAGCGGATTAATATTCTCCTTGAGATACTCAAAGCTTGGTCCAATCGAAAGCAGGTCGGAGAAATAGTATTCGGTGGACACCCTGTATGAAAGATGGTCGTAAATATCATAGCTGCTGTTATTGTTGGTGAATTCTATCTCGCCAATCGGCACATAGGATATGCCTATACGGGTTGTAATCTTCCTGTGATTAATTGATTCCCCGGGTTGTTGGGCATATAAAGCGGATGTTATCATCATTATCGCTATAAAAAATATCCGTATTATCATTCTGCCGATACAAGATTAAAATTGTCGATTTTCATAGCCGGCACATACATCAGAACGCCATACTTGGGAACAAGCCGCCTTTCTTTTGAAAGCATTCTGGCGTTTGAAAAAGCCTCAAGCATCGATTGATTGACACGCATATCGTTTATCGGCGCGGTTATCTTGCCGTTTTCAACTAAAAATGTGCCATCGCGGGTAGTGCCGGTTACAGTCGTCCGCATCGGGTTGACAAAGTTTAGATACCAAAAATGAGTAATGTAAATGCCTCTTTCTGTGGAAGCGATAATCTCATCAAGTGATTTGTCGCCGGATTCTATTACCATCGCCTTGGGATAAGGTCCAAAACTGTTGCCGGGAGCCAATGCATTGCCGGTTGATTCGACATTGCTGAGTTTGGCGTAGTAGCTATTATAGACAACATCCTTTGCTATGCCTTTTTCAACAATGCTGACTTTTTTACGCGGAATACCCTCATAATCGAAGCTCATATATTTCATAACCGGGTGAAATGGGTCTTCAGTGATAGTGATATTTTCAGCCATAATTTGAGTGTTAATTTTATTAGCCATGAAGCTCCGGTGAGTAAATAAACCCTTGCCGCCGAAACCGAGAAAGCCAAGGAATAACAGAAAATCAGCGACAGCTTCCGGTTCTAGGATTACCGTGTAAGCTCCCGGTTCAAGGCTTACAGGCTGAGAAAATCTGCTGGCTTTGGCTGCTGCTCGATGGGCTACTTCAGCAAAATCAATCTGGTCCACATTTCTAGAATATGCCTGGCTAAATCCTGCTCGGCCCGCCTTATCGCTTAGCGTAACCGACAACTTGGCTTCGGTAACTTTACCCTTTTGTCTAACGCCAAGGCTATTGGCTACAGTCAGCTCGGTCTGAGAGGTTTGAAACATCCCGCTTGTTTGCAGATTGTCATTGCCTGCTATGTCTGCAATAGTCTTAACCGCCTGCGCTCTCGATATCGGCGAATAATTTGCGGTTGATTTATAAAATCCTTCGGTTTTAGGCGCTTTTTTTGGGCTGGGAAACGACTCAAATTGCGGGTCGTCATGCTGCTGAGAACAAATCTCAATTGCTGTATTTATAAGGCTATCAACGTTTTCCTCAGATAGATTGTTAGTTGTAGCGATGCCGATTTTCTTACCCATAGCTGCCCGGCACCAAATTGTATGGTCGGTGCGGCCAATATTTTGATGGATTAGGCTTTCGGCGAAACGAGTAAGATAGAATTCCTCTTTTTCGCAAACAAACTCTAACTGGTCAGCGCGGGGTTTTTTCAGGCTTTTATCAAATATATCAAGTATTTTAGACATTATACACCAACCTTTACATTTCTAAATCTCGCCGGCGAGGCGCCCTGGCCAACTCTGCCATTCTGCGCCGGTTGACCTTTACCGCAATTGGGAGTACCCCATAAATGCCATAATGATTTATCACCTATGCCATCGCATGAATTCCAGAATTTGACTGTGCTGCCGGCATAGGTTGGTTTTTTTATAATCTTGCCCAGTTTGCCGCCTTTAATCTCTCTGCCAATTTCACAGCCAAACTGAAAATTTTCGCGAGTATCATCTATCGACCATGAGGAAGTTGTCTGCATGTAGATGCCATCATCGATACCGGATATGAGGTCATCAAGGCTCTGATTGCCCGGTTGAAGGTTGGTATTGGTCATTCTGACTATCGGTACATTGCCCCAGCCATCCGCTCTCATTGCGCCGGTAGAACTTTTACCGACTCTGGCAGCGGTTTCCCGTGATGAGAGATAATTAAGTAATATGCCATCCTTTATTAGATATTCTTTGTGAGCTTTCACTCCATCATCATCAAAACCAAAAGTACCAAGCCCGAATGGCAAAGTTGGGTCGGCAGTAACATTAATAATATCAGCCCCATATTTAAGCTTGTTGAGATTTTCGGGCGTGGCAAAACTCGAACCTGAGAAATTGCGTTCGCCGCCGAATACGCGGTCGAGTTCCAACGCATGCCCTATGGATTCATGAATCACTAACGACATATGCGAGCTGTCGAGCACAATATCGCATGTTTTCTGCGGGCAGGGTTCGGCATTTAGAACCATCACTGCCTCTTCGCAGATTATCGGTATATTGTTTGTAAAATCAGTTTGCCCTAAAAGCTCGTAGCCGCGATTCTCAAATTTGCCTTCATTAGCCGGCCAGCTTCTGGAGGCTCTATCGCGGTGAGACCTCATCGCCGTTACCTGAACTCCGGCTCCGCTTTGAAATATCTCCTGATGAATAATCGAACCCTCCGAACTGAGGAAATGCTTGTTGATTCTGCGAAAATCTAAAAAGCCATAGCGGGATGTTATATCGCTGTTCTTGGCCATTAGCTGGTCGAGGTAGAGCAAGAATTCCAATTTTTCATTAAGAGATATGCTAAATGGGTTAATCTTGATAGGGGTAATATAGTTTTCTTCATAAACGCTATTAGGAGCCAGTTTGACCGGTATTTTCTGAAGTAATGCTGATGCTTTGGCAATTTCGACAGCTCTTTGGGCGGTTTCGCTTATCTCTTGCTTATTAATATCCGCCGAACCGCAGAAACCCCAGGCGCCGTCAGCTATTACCCGTATACCAAACCCCTGGTCGATACTATGGCTAACTTCCGGAGCGCCGTTAGCATACGAAAGAGATTCCGACTCGGTTTGAACTAAGCGGAAATCGGCATAAGCTGCGCCTGCTTTCAAGGCTTTTTCGATTGCGAGTTGACCTGTTTTTTTAGGATCTTTCATGATTACCATAAATCCTGATTATTAAAATTAGAGCATTTAACAGGGAGCCTACTAATATATCCATATGGAACGGCAAGATTCCCTGACTTATTATCTTATTTAGTATTTATATTATATTAGATAATCAGGCAACCTATTTTTTTTTATAGTTCATTTTTATGTATGCGTCAGGATAGATGTAAAAAGAAGGCGTATGCAATACGCCCCTACGCGCTGACGTTTATAATATTAAGCAAAGTAGGTCAAAACCCTCCTTGTGGTTTTGACTATGATTATATGCATCAGATGAAGATGTCGGGTTTTTCCCTCCGGTCAGAACCCGACCTGCTATGTACAATGTCAAACCTTTTCTCAAATTTTTACTTATTTTAACAT
>JAGGSN010000205.1 GCA_021159005.1 Candidatus Zixiibacteriota bacterium
TGGCTTCTTTCTCCGACATCTCGCCTTTCTTAGGCTGCTGCTGCTGCTGCTGCTGATTCTGTTGGTCTTGCTGATTTTGTTGCTGTTTTTGTTCCTGCTGTTTTTGTTCCTGCTGTTGTTGGTCCTGTTTTTGTTTATCCTGTTGGTTTTGCTTGTCTTGCTGCTGCTGCTGCTGGTCTTTTTCGTCCTGTTTATCTTTATCGCATTCGCTATTCTGTTCTTGCTGTTGCTGCTGTTGTTGTTCCAAGCGAACTTTTGACAGCTCGTAATTGAATTTTGCTTCCTGCATAGATGGGTCATTTATCAGCGCATTTTTAAATGCCTCCATCGCCTTGGCATAGTCCCGGCCTTTGAATAGCGAATTTCCCAAATTATAATAAGCAGCGCTTTTAGATTCGTCTTTTGCTGTAATTGCAGATTGAGAAAACTTTTCGGCGGCTTTGGCAAAGTCATCGCTTTTATACAGCGCCGCGCCGTAATTAAATGATGCCTGGGGATCATCCGGATTTAGTACCTCCGCTTGATGAAACTGACCAGCCGCATCCTGATATTTTTCAGCCTCGTAATTCTTTTGCCCGCTATTCATATGACTGCGGTAATCTTGGGCAAATGCCGAGGAGGTTATGATAACTGCGAATATGACAATTAATTTGCTATACACGATTCCTCCTCTCGCTTAAAAACATCGCCGCTATAATAAATATAATACCGGGTATAAGGAAGTACTGAAATTTTTCATCATACAGTCGGCGGAAATTTCCCTCTGTTTCCCCTTTTTCCATACGCTTAATTTTCTTGATTATCGACTGCAATTCCTGTTCGCCCGGCGTTGAACGATAGGAGGCGCCGCCGGAAGCCGCGGCTATCTCCTGAAGTAGTGATTCGTTTAATTTTGAAATAACAGTTTCATCATTATCATCTTTTTTATAGCCCGCGATTGAACCATCAGGCTCGAGCTGTGGAATAGGTTCGCCCTGAGCTGTACCCACGCCGACAGTAAATATCCTGAATTGATCGCGATATTTTTCTGCCGCCGCTACCGGGTCTTCCTCATGAGTTTCGCCATCGGTAAAAATTACCATAACTTTATCAGCCTCACTCTCGACAGAAAAACTTTCAGCCGCTTTCTCGATAGCTTTTTCAATATCGGTGCCCGTGTCGGAGATGATTCCCACATCGACAACATCAAGAAACATTCTAAATGCGCTATGGTCGATAGTAAGCGGACACTGAACAAACGCCTGACCGGAAAATACTATTAAACCAATACTTTCGCCTTCGAGATTTTCGGCTAACGTTATAATCTCCCGTCGAGCCTTCTCCAGCCGATTTGGATAAAAATCGCCCGCCAGCATAGAAAGCGACACATCAAGGGCAATCATCACCTCAGTTCCGGTAGATTTGATTTTAATCAATTCAGAACCATATTGGGGACGCGCCAATGCCAGTATCATCAGGGTCATTCCAATTAACGAAAGGATTACTTTCAAACGCCGGCGCTGGCCGGAGAACGATTTTTCAACCATCTTGTTTATCTGCAATCCGCCTAATTGCCTAAGGCGATGATTAACTACTCTTGAACCGATTGCAAATATCACAACAAATAGCGGCACTAATAAAAGCAAGTAAAGCATGTTTTGATTGAGGAATCTCATGGGATGCTCCTTACCGCTATTGTGCTTATAAACAAACCGACAATTAACAAAACTAATCCCCAGTCAAGAAAATCAGCATAAAGTTCTTCATACTTGTAATACTCTTTAACCTCGATTTTAGTTTGCTCCATATCGGAAATCTCATTATAAATTTCCTGAAGGGCTTTGCTGTTGGTGGCGCGATAGAACCTGCCGCCGGTTATATTAGCCACTTCTTTTAACGTTTCCTCATCGATTTCAGATTTTCTTTTAATATACCGCTTGCCGAAAATCGGGTCATTTATGGGAAAATCGACCATCCCTTGTTTGCCAGCGCCGATTGTATAGGTTTTTATGCCGAGGGCGGCTATGGCTTTCGCCGCCGTGGTCGGGTCAATCTGACCGGAATTATTGACGCCATCGGTGAGCAAAACGACAATCTTGCTCTTGGCATCCGATGTCGCCAGCCTGTTTGCCGATGTGGCTAATGCAAGACCGATAGCAGTGCCATCCTCGACCATACCAAAATCGACTTCATCTAAAAATTTAAGAAGCAGGGAATAATCGGTTGTTAAGGGACATTGAGTAAATGCCTGACTCGCGAAAACCACTAAGCCGATACGGTCGCCCTGCCTGCCCTCGATGAAATTCTTAATCACCCGCTTCGATACAGTAAGACGGTTATCAGGCTTAAAATCCGCTGCCTGCATACTGCCTGATATGTCGAGCGCCAGTATTATATCGATGCCTTCCGTAAAAACCTGGCGTTGTCCGTGTCCGGCCTGAGGACGAGCCGCCGCTATTATTGCCAGCGCTACTGAAAACGACATTATAACAGGCAGGGCATGATATAGAAAAATTCTAAATGTGATTTTAGGTTTGGCAAACAAATGAGTATCCGAATAGCTTAACGCCGCCGGTTTTAAAAACCGTTTCCAGTAATAGAGAACTAAGAACGCAACTGGCAAAACTAACATAATAAGAAAATATGGTTGAGCAAATCTTATCATTTTGCCGCCTCTGTTTGCTTGGCATTCTCATCTGGTACTGTTTCTGCCGGTTTAGTTGCGATAGTAAAATCCTTCACCATGTCATAATCTTCATCGATAATATTTGAATCGGGGAGATGTTTAGCGAATTTCACCATATCAGAACGATTTAAAAAGCTTAGCACCGCGGCAGATTTATCCCGCGGAAGTTCAGGATGTTTCAGTTTTCTCTTTAGTTCATATGTCGTAGCCTCAACAGCGATAATATCGAACCGCCCCTGGATGTACTGCCTGATAATATCAGAGAGTTCAATGTAATACTGCTTGATTTTGCCTTTTGCCGGAAGGTTTTTATCCTTAAGCTGAATCAAATTACGGATAGCGATGTCATAGGGCGGTTCGGGCGGAGCTTCCGGTAATATCATGCCTTTCATTTTCCATCTATACAATAAATAAATTGCGATAATAACTGCCGCCGCCGCCAGACCAATAAGCACATAAAGCCACCAGCGCAGAGGCAAAGGTTTCGGGCCGATAATATCCTTTATATCCAAACCGGTAGTATCGGCAGGCAGGATACTGTTTACATACACCTTCTTCGATGGAGATGATGTCGTATGCTGATTATCGTCTTTATCATACCAGAAAAATTCAAATGCCGGGATATCAAGTTCGCCGGTATCGAATGCCGAAAGCTTGAAAGTGTATTCATCATACTTGCGATTATTGCGTGTTTTGGTCTTAATTACCGGTTCGGATTTTAAAATAAACGAACTCTGAGCGGCTTTAATTGTCGGCTGAGACAGCTTAAGCTCCTCCGGATAATCGGCGGTAAGATTAACTGTGAAAGCATCGCCGATTGTAAGGGTATCTTGCGAGATTGAGACATTGAAGTTTATCGGGCTTTCGGGCTGGTCTTCATCGGCATAGGCAAATACAACAGCCATCAGCAGGATAACCCCTACTAATAAAATGTGATTAGTTAAATTTTCAGAAAGTGATTTCATAGCAATCAGTCTATATTATCTCCTGATACGCTTCGCTCTTTGCTCAAAAAATCTGTAAAGCGGCTGAGTGTAATCCTCATGCGTACTCAGCTCAATTGTATCGATTTTATGCCGCTTGAAAAATTTATGCAGGTCGGCTCTTGCATTATATGCTTTAAGCGCCAAATTTTGTCTATTGGTTTTATTTGAAAAATCGACCAGAATTTCTCTGCCTGTTTCAAGGTCTTTTAAATTTATTATCCCGGTTTTCGGTATTTGCCTTTCGAGAGGATCATATATTTTCACCGCTATCAGGTCATGCTTATTAGCCGCCAACCCCAGCGGTCTTTGAAAATCGCTGTCTAAAAAATCGGATATGAGAAACATCACGCTTCGTTTTTTTATTACTCTCAAAAGGTAATCGAATGCACCGCTGATATTTGTTTTTTTGCCGGAGGGTTTGAAATACAACACTTCCCGAATAAGGCGAAGGACATGAAACCGGCCTTTCTTGGGCGGGATATATTTTTCAATCTTGTCGGTGAATAAAAGCAGTCCCACTTTATCGTTGTTGCGAGTGGCGGAAAATGCCAGCACTGCAGCGATCTCAGCCGATATTTCACGGCGCATCTTGTCTAAACTGCCGAAATCGCCGGAGGCTGAAAGATCGACCGCCAATATCACGGTAAGCTCGCGCTCCTCGCGGAATATTTTCACATAGGGATGATTGTAGCGGGCGGTTACATTCCAATCGATAGTGCGAACATCATCGCCGGGCATATATTCGCGCACCTCCGAAAATTCCATCCCCCGGCCTCGGAAAATTGAATGGTATTCCCCGGAAAAAACATCGTTTACCATCCGCGATGTTTTTATCTCGATCTTGCGTATCTTTTTAAACAGTTCGGTAGGCAGCATAGTCTATGGAACTTCAACACCATCAAAGATTTTTTGGACTATTTCATCAGAGGTTAATTCCTCTGCCTCGGCTTCATAACTCAGGATTATCCGATGGCGAAGGACATCCGGCCCGATAGACTTGACATCATCAGGCGTCATATAAGCGCGCCCCTGAAGGAAAGCATGCGCCCTGCCGGCAAGGTTTAGATATATAGTCGCTCTCGGAGAGGCGCCATAGGCAATAAGTTCTTTAATGTCGAGTCCGTATTTTTCCGGATTGCGGCTGGCCATGACAATATCAACGATATAGTTTTTTACTTTTTCATCAACATAGATTTTATAAACCGCATCCCGCGCCTGAAGGATATCATCCGGCGTGATAACCGTATTCACTTTAGGAATATCTTTAACAGCCATCCGTTCCTGAATTTGCAGTTCCTCATCGCGTTCGGGATAATCGATTTTCAGTTTCAGCATAAATCGGTCAACCTGCGCCTCCGGCAGAGGATAGGTGCCTTCCTGCTCGATTGGATTCTGGGTTGCCAGCACTATAAACGGTTTCGGCAATTCATACGAATTGTCGCCAATAGTAACCTGCCGTTCCTGCATCGCCTCCAAAAGAGCCGACTGAACCTTTGCGGGCGCGCGGTTTATCTCATCGGCCAGAATGAAATTGGAAAATATAGGTCCTTTACGGGGTATGAATTCGCCGTTGGTATAAACCATAGTACCGGTTAAATCACCCGGCAGAAGGTCGGGCGTAAACTGGATGCGTTTGAACTCCGTTTTAACCGCATCAGATAATGTTTTGACAGCCAGCGTCTTAGCCAAACCGGGCACACCCTCAATCAGGATATGACCATCCGCTAAAAGGCCGATTAACAGGCGTTCAATCAGGTATTTCTGACCAACAATGACATTACCTATTTCATCAGTCAGGCGGCCGACGAAAGCGCCTTGTTGGTCGATTACTTTTTGAATTTCCTCTATCTGTGGATCCATTCTACCTCCATTCATTTTCCATATTTTTACCCGATATTCGCCCGTATGTTCCATAATAGCGAATGTTAAAATATATTATTTTTACTGGAGTGTCAAGGGCATAGCGAATGGAGTGTTTTCCTGTATAAAAAATTATGATTATCGTTGTGATGAGATTATATCCAATATTACGCCCCCATACTCTCCTTATAAGCCTTACTCCACTTCTCAAGCGTTATCTGGGGGCTGCCAAGCAGTTCATCAGCCTCCGAGGGGTTGCCATACTCGCCGGTTTGTTCGAAATATTTCATTATCATTAATACCTCTTTCAACTGCTTACTAAATTTTATCGCAGCGATAAACGACAAAACTCCAAGCGGCACATTTGTAACTTTCGCTTCAGGATAGGCGATTTTGCAAAATATTTCCAGCGCCTCTTTCATAGTATATGTTTCCGGACCAAAAACAGTCAACACCTTATTGACAGCTTCGTCTTGCATATATGATTTGGCCGTCATTTTGGCATAATCCTCAGCGGCCAGCCAGTGCAGTTTGTGTGGTTGTTTCCCCAATACTGCGGCTTGATTGTCTCGTATGAATAACGGCAGTGATTCCATAAACCAGGCAGCCCTGAAAATCGAGTATTCGAGGCCGCTGTTGATAATTGCCTGCTCGGCATCATATTTTGCCTTAATCATGGCATGTTGGCAGCGTTCTCTGGCAACACTGCAGCCGGATAGATAAGTTATTCTCTTAATGCCCATTTCCATAGCGGCACTTACTATTGCTTTTGTTCCGTGATGTTCAATTCTATCGAAATCCTTTGGCTTTGGTCCGCCTTTAAGGTTTATATGCACACCATAACAACCCGACATTGCCCTCTTCAATGAATCACTGTCGCCGATATCGCCTTTAACAATCTCGAAATTTTTGCCGAAGATTTTTTTTGCTTTGTCGGGACTGCGGCTGAAGATTTTCAGCGAGAAACAAAAATGGTCAAGCATATCAACAACGGGCTGTCCCAGCATGCCTGTGCCGCCGATTACCAAAATTGTTTTATCATCATTAGCCATATTATTTATCCTGCTGTTTGTTGAACGTTTTTATAATCCTGCAAAATTCTATCAAGCCTCACTAAGCAATCTTTTGAATACTCTATGCCTCGAAGACAATAGAATCGCCGATAGCTGTTTTGTTTCGGGCTTATTTCCTCGATATCAAGTATAGCGCCATAGGGGCAGTTATGGCAGTGAATAATATTATCTTTAACAATAGCGCCGGTGGTTTTGCCGACTAAGGCTTTCGAGTAGTCGATAATCGGACTGCCGCCGCCTCGATTAATTTCGATACGCCGCGGTTGAGCAAGAACTACCCTGCCGCGGTCATTGTTGAGTATCGCCGTGCATTCAATTTCATCGTCCGGGGCGGGTTCCCATCTCGATAAAAATCCCGCACCTATTTTGAGATAGATTGTATCATCAAAAAAATCCTCGCCAATATGCCCGCTGGCAAACTTTATCAGAAAACCATTCATCCGCATGGATGATTTTCCGTCATCGATAATTTTTTTCAGCGATGGAAAAACTGAGGCGATTTTTCCGGAAAAATCAACCCGCCGCCCAAGAACCGCAGTCAACCAGAACTCGTATTCATCGAGATCATAAAAAAACTGTTTCAATGCGGCATCATCAATTAGAGCCTCCGGTATGCGGCATATCTTTTCATCATAATAGTATTTGCATGAAAAGCAGTTGCGCCCGACATGCTTATAATCGCGAGGACATTTTTTCCCTTTTATGGCGACATTGCATCGCCATAGAAATTCCACACAGCCTTTTTTATAACATTTTTTCTGCTTGAGAATATGGTATGGGGAAACGGTAAAATCAAACTGTTTATGTACCGGATGACGGCAGATAAATATGCCTTTGGCTTTATACATATTTCGTATGATAGACTGCATATTATTATTATACGTTCAGGAAACGAATTGGCAATAAAAAATTGGTATATATAAATACTTTGCGCGCCCTTTTAAGCCGCTGTCAGGCAAGGAGACTATTTGATACGCAATAGATTAATCGTCTGCTTTGCGTTCTTTCAGCACCTTCATTTTAACTTCAATTAACTGGGCATGAGTAAGACCAAGCATCTTGTAAAGCTTATGCACTAAGTAGTCCTCATGAGTCGAGAGTTTGCCGTCGGCATAAATTACCCGCCAAATCGTTTCGATTACTTTCATTTTCTGGATTGTGGAATAGTTTTGATTAATCAGATTAGTAAAACTCCAGAGGTCTATATGATTATCCAATTCACCCTCGGCGAGTCCAATTAATTTTTTTATATCATCATCGGAAAGATTAAAATTGGACTTGAAATGGTCAACGATTCGTTCTTTTTCAACTGGGTCGAATTCATCATCGATAGAAGCCATTTCAATTAGCAAGGCGCAAGTAGCGATTTGTATCTGATTTTCGCTATCTTCTATTTGCTCATTAGAGTCTAATGAGATATTTTTTGAAAAGAAGCTTTTAATTTTTTCTAACATAAATGTCCGTTCCTCAACATACTATAATAAATTACACCGCATTGATTATAATACTAAATTATGCCTATCAATTCAACAGATATTAGTCTTTTGTTTATAGAAAAGCCGATAGCAATAAAATAATTATTAGTGTTATTCTCAAGCCAACAGAATAAACCCCTACAACAACTGTCCGCTTTTAAGTTTCTCGTCCATTTGGTAGCAGCCCTCCATCAGTATCGAGTCATTGGAAAGCTGATTGTTCGGTTGTGGAAGTTCCTCTATTGTTAGCGGTTCGATTAGCCATGTCCCATCGGCCCAGGTAAGCGCTTTATAGATAGCCTCAGCGCCAGTTAGATTATCGAGTTCGGCAAATGAAATATTGCCCTTAGCGAGATACATCACCAATGGTTTTGTATCCGGTTTGTTTGATTTGACAATAATCCTGACTGTTTTCAAAGCTGGTCCCAGCGCTTGAATTAAATCGATTAGACTCATATCCGCCAGCCGTCCCCGGGCGCCGGAGGCATCATCATTTTCGCCAGCGCCTTTAGCGCGAGCGGTAATCCTCGCCTGAATCTTCTTTACCTTGCTAACCAATATATCGAGGTTGTCGTCAAGAGCAATAATATCCTCTATGCCCTGCTCAAGCAAATTAGTTAATTTGGGAACGCAAGAGGTATTTACAAGCAGAAAAGCCGGGGTTCGCTCAAAGTTGATTCCTTCATTAGCAAGTTCATCGATGAATGATTTGACATCTTCCGGTTCGCTCTCGATTACTACAATAATAAGGTCTGGCTCGCTGCGTTTATATAATTCAATAAATGAACTTATCTTGCTTTGAGAAACTGTTCGAAATCCTTCGTTGTTGAGCCGCAATTCAAGCGGTTGAAGATGTGTTTGGTCCTCAACGCAAAGCATCACCTGCATAGTCTTGCGCGCAGTTTGAAGATTGAGCATATCCTCCTGAACCATTTCAACAAAAGCTTCAACTACTTCAGCTAAAAACAGTTTGCCCGACATATCGCGAAATTTCTTTTTAACAGCATCAAATTTGTCAAGAGTAAGCTGGTCATTCTGCGGAATAGCTTCACAAAATAAATCGACTACTGTTACAATATTGCCGCCCAGTATTTCAATGGGCAATGATTCATTATATTTATCTGTCAGGCTTTGATACATCGACCGCAGTATTTCAACAACCGATGACTGATAGTTCAGTGAGGACAACAATTTAATTGTAAGTTCGACTATTTGACGACTATCCTCGGCTGTTTCACTGCCATAATAAAACCTGGCAATGTCATGAATATAAGCGGCATCGACAATTGCCAATCTATCCCGCGCCGGAAGGCTTAATTTACGGCAAAGCTTATCGGTAAACTGGCCAACGCGGCCGCTGTGATTAAAGGGCAATTTAGCATGAGCTGATAAAAGCGATGTGAAAAGATTGAGATTGTTTATAAGCAGTTCGCTGTTTCTTGTGAGTGTGTCTTTATCAAAAAGTAAGGAAGATATGGTTCTGAAATTTTTTATCAGCGTTCCGGGCGATATTTTACGTATCCTATCAATTAAATCGTTAGCATCATTTAAAATATTGTCTTTAATAAAGACAATATGATATATATGAGTTTTAAATAATTCTATTGCGCCATCCGCCGAATCTAATACATCAACGACATAATTATCCCGTTCCAAAAGCGATTGCAGTAGCGGCGTAGAATATACTTCATCGGATATTATAAGAACCGACAGGCGGGAGTCTGCCGCCTGTTCCGTAGAGGTTTCTTCAGTTGCCAACAGTATCTCGCCAGTCTCCGTTAAATCATCCGGTATCTCTAAAAGCAGGTTGTCCTCAAGCGTGGCTTTACGTCCAAGGTAATATCTGTTAATTGCCGTATTTAAGGCAATCTCGGCGGCTGCATATAATTTTATTTCTTTGCCGCTGGAAAAATTTAACTCACGAGCAAGGTTTGGATCGTTTGGATTTTCGCAGGCTACTTTCAGAAGATTAAGCTTCGAATCAAAGTCGAAAGGCATCACCTTGCGCGACTGGGCAACTTTAATTGAAATCATTTTAACAATATTTTCAGGGATTTTAATATTGGACAGGATAACGCCCTCACAACCAAATTGGTAAGCTAAGGCTTTAACTAATCCAGCCTCATCGATATATCTGAGATACATTAACTGCGAACCAAATTTGCCGCCGCTTAGTTTCTGGCGAAGTAATGCCTCCTTCACTTGAGGCTCGGCTACCAATCCCTGACTTATTAAAATCTCATCAAGACGCTGTTTTTTATTTTGCTGTTGAGCCATTTATTTACTTGCCATCATTGGTTTTTCTTTAGTCAGTTTTGTATAAAATTTCGATGGGTCGACTGCGCATCTAATCGCCTCTTTGACATCAATAATGTCTTTATCGACCAGTTCTTGTAAATGATTATCAAGCAGCTGCATACCCTGCTTGCGTCCGGTTTGGATAGCTGTCGCAATCTGATGAGTTTTATGTTCACGAATCATGCCGGCTATCGATGTTGTTTTTATCATCAATTCATAGGCTACTACTCGCCCCTGGCCATCAGTTCGCCTTAATAGCTGCTGAGATAGTATGGCGCGAAGGGATTCTGCCAGCATAATACGAATTTGTTGCTGTTGTTCTGGCGGAAACACGTCAACAACACGATCTACCGTTGCGGAAGCAGAGCAGGTATGAAGCGTGCCCATTACAAATAGACCAACTTCCGCGGCGGTGGCAGCCAGTGAGATTGTCTCGATGTCCCGCATCTCGCCGACTAAAATTACATCGGGGTCTTCACGTAAAGCCGCTCTTAATGCCGCGGCGAACGACTCTGCATGAAGGCCTATTTGCCGCTGTGAGATAAGCGAATTTTTGTTTGAATGGATATATTCAATCGGGTCCTCTAAAGTGATTATATGTTTCGAAAAATTAGTATTAATATAATCAACTAAAGCGGAGAGTGTGGTTGTTTTTCCCGAATTTGTAGGTCCGGTAACAAGCACTAATCCCGATTGTGATTCTGCCAGCTTATGCAAAGTATCCGGAAATCCAAGAGCAGCCAAATTAAAAGACTCATCCGGAATAAGCCGGATAGCGCTGGCGATGCCTGTATTGGTTTGATATATATTCATTCTGAAACGGGCTATACCCTCGATTCCATAGGCGAGGTCGAGGTCGCCGTCTTTCTCGAACTTGCGTATCTGCTCATCTGTTAATAATTCATAAATAAGCTGTTTGACCTCCGAGGAGGAAAGCTGTCGATGGCGGGTTTTTTCAAGCTGGCCATTAACCCGAATTATAGGAACCGACCCGGCGACAAGATGAAGGTCTGAGGCGTTAGCAGACTTGACAATTTTGAGAATTTGGTCTATTTTGGGCATGACTCTCCTTAGCTTATTGTGCAGCAAATTTGCTGTTATTAAATATATATCGGAAGCAGCGGTAAATATTTGACAGAATGATTATGTTTTTGATGTAAAAATATTTTATAATTTTGCGAATGAGGATATATTAAAAAAATTATATCACTACTGTCCGGCCTTTTGTCCGCCTTAGGCGGATGCTATAATGATGTCATTCCCACACTGCCCGCGTCATTCCCAACTTGATTGGGAATCCAGAGATTGGTCATGCCGATACCTCCTGCCGGCCAGCGCCCGCCTGTCTGCGGACACGGGGCACGGTATTTTTACTATCCACCATTGGTTTAGCAAATAGCCCCGTCCGCCGCTGGAGGATTCCTGGATTCCCCCGCCGCGGCGGGGGAATGACGCAAATGGATAATCATCGAATAAAAATCGATTTCTGAAATTTAATTCCTCCTGTCGGCGGACAGGCATGAAATATTA
>JAGGSN010000206.1 GCA_021159005.1 Candidatus Zixiibacteriota bacterium
TTTCAATAGGTTTTATTACAAAACAAAAGGGCATCCGCCTAAGACGGACGCCCTTTATGTAAGTCTGTAAAGATATTACGAAACCAAATCGGCGCCGCGCTGGATTGCCTTGCGGTTCATCTCAAGGATTGTCTCGTTGGCACGAATGTAAACCTTGCCGATTGATTTTTTCACAGCCTCAATATCAATAGCACCGGTTTTCTTAACAAACGCTCCAACCATCACCATGTTGGCACACTTGATATTGCCCAATTCCTCGGCGATTGAATTAGCCGGTATCTCAATAGTCTCGACATCATCACGTTTCGAGCGTGAATCAACCAGCGATGAATTGAGAAAAAGAATGCCATCGGATTTTAACGCTGGTTCAAATTTGGCCAATGACGGTTCGTTCATAATAAGAATAGAATCCGGATATGCCACCACCGGCGAAGCAACCTCATCGGTTGATATAACCACCGAGCAGTTGGCAGTGCCGCCTCGCATCTCAGCACCATAGGCAGGGAAAAAGGTAACATTTTTATCATCAATCATTCCCGAATAAGCCATCAATATGCCGCCGGAAATAACACCTTGCCCGCCGAAACCAGCCATAATTACACCCTGATACATATCATCAACCTCCTACCTTCGCGGAAACGATTCTAGCTTTTGGGTCGGGCGATTTGTATATGCCCAATGGGAAATACGGAATCATCTCGTTTTTTACTCGTTCAATAGCTTTAAGCGGCGTCATAGCCCAATCGGTCGGACATTGTGAAAGCACTTCAACCATTGAAAACCCTCGACCCTCCATTTGGTAGGTAAAAGCTTTCTTAATAGCTTTTTTAGTCTTTATCACATTAGCAGGTGCATGAACAGAAGTTCTTTCAAGATAAACAGCTCCATCAAGTGTAGATAAAAGCTCGCACATTTTAAAAGGATAGCCATTTGTTTCAACAGTTCGTCCGGCGGGGCAGGTTGTGGCTTTCATTCCCAAAAGCGTTGTTGGAGCCATCTGTCCGCCAGTCATGCCATAGATAGCGTTATTGATAAAGATAAGGGTGATATTCTCAGCTCGATTGGCGGAGTGAATTGTTTCGGCCATTCCAATCGATGCCAGGTCGCCATCACCCTGGTATGAAAAAACGCAGCACTCAGGTTTGACTCTTTTCATGCCGGTAGCAATAGCAGGTCCGCGTCCGTGCGGTCCCTGGATAGCATCGCAATTAAAATATTCATCGGCAAAAACCGAACAGCCCACCGGAGCAATAGCCAGCGCTTTATCTATCAAATCCATCTCAACAAGCACTTCCGCAACCAACCGATGAACAATGCCATGACCGCAACCGGGGCAATAGCGCATTGGGATCTCGGTTAGCCCTTTTGTTCTTTCAAATACTTTTTTCATATCTATCTCCAATAGTTTTATTATCTTACCATAATTGAGACAGATTCTCAATCTTTCCCCATTATTTTCTTTACAAGTTCAAAAACTTCCTCTGTGGTAGGAATACCGCCTGCAGGACGTTTGTGAAGGTTAATTTTAGCTTTACCCAAAACCGACAATTGGACATCCTCGACATACTGACCAAGGCTCATTTCGAGCACGAAGAAAGACTTTACTCTATCAGCTAGTTCTGAGAATGCTTCCTTAGGAAATGGCCAGACGGTAATTGGACGCAAAAGGCCGACTTTCATCCCCTCTTTACGGGCTAAAGTCATTGCCGATTTGCAAACCCTGGCGGCTGTGCCGTAGGCAGTTAATATTAATTCGGCATCATCGGTATTAATAGATTCATACCTTACTTCATTTTCCTCAATTTCATTAAAAACCTTTTCGAGCTCAAAGTTGAATTCTTCCATTTTACCGGGAGCGAGATCATAAGAACGAACTACTCTTCTAGTGCGGCCTTTATTTATACCCAGCACCCAATCTGGTTCTGTTAGAATTTTTGGGTCAATGGGATCAAAATCGAATTCGACTGGCTCCATCATCTGCCCTAAAAGACCGTCAGCTAACAACATTGATGGTATGCGATACTTAAAAGCGACATCGTAACAAATTCTTGGGAAATTAGCCAGTTCCGATACGGAACCCGGAGCCATGCAGAAAACGCGGTAATCACCATGACCGCCACCGCGAGTTGACTGAAAATAATCGCTCTGTGCTGGCGCGATATTTCCCAATCCCGGACCTCCTCTAACCACATTTGCATAAAAAATCGGCAAACGAGCACCAGCGCAATATGAAATACCTTCCTGCTTAAGCGATATGCCGGGGCTTGATGACGATGTCATCGTCCGAATGCCGCAGGCTGATGCGCCATAAAGCATATTAATCGCCGCTACTTCGCTTTCTGCCTGAATAAAAGTCCCATGAACTTCCGGCAAACGCCAAGACATATATTCGGGAACTTCGTTTTGAGGTGTAATCGGATATCCGGAAAAAAACCGACAGCCGGCTCTTACCGCACCTTCCGCCAAAGCCTCGTTGCCTTTCATTAATTTTCTTTCAGCCATACTCACCTCATTTCCATACTTCAATAGCCACATCCGGACAAACATACGCGCATAACTTGCAACCCGTGCAGTCATCCGGTCTTACCATTGTTGCCGGGTAATACCCGGAAGCGGCGAAAGTTTTAGATAATGCTATTACTTCTTCCGGACAAGCGGCAATACAGAGTTCACAACCCTTGCATCTTTGAATGTCCACTTCTATTTTTGACATAAATCCTCCAGTTTAACGGGATTATTTTGACTGCAATATAAGTAGCAGAATATTATTAATCAATATATTTTGCAACTTTTATCACAAAGTATTAAAGAAAAAAACCTGCCTGATTACACCAGGCAGGTCTTCATAGCTTATGAAATGACTTTTAATTACGGCTATCCGTAATATTCCTTGTGGTTGCATTTGCAGATATTAACCATATTCTTTTTATACTTATAAAAACCATTATCCGATTTATTTGGAATTAAAAATAAAGTCGGGATTATCGGTGAATTGCATACACTGCAAGTTTTGACATTTTTTAATTTTTTCGCCTTATCTGCAAAGGTTTGTTTTTTTGCCATCGTTTCCTCCAGTTCTAATGATACAATATAATACTAAAATGCTTTTAGGGAAAGATATTTTTGCAATTCTTTTTTTAATTTTAAGGTTTCGATTACGATTTTATCAGAATTGGCAGCGATTTCTGCCGATTCTTCAAATTGTTCTAAAGCCTGATAGAACTCCCCAAAAGCAATGAGATTGTAAGCTTTTTTTAAATCCTCATTGTTCACTGTTTTGCCTGTTTATTTTTTTTAACCACCGCATATAAGGCGCGGTCTTGTAATTGTTGATATTCATAAAGTATAACATACTGCCTGCCAGATGGTTAATTTTAGTATCGGAATTATTCTCAAGTATGTGAAATAGATTATCAAGAATCGTGAAAAGATGGATATCCGTGCCGCGATACTGGTCTAAATAATCCAGCTGATATTTCAGGCTATCGCGAAATTTCTCTTTGATGTCATTCTTTTCTATTAATGGTCTTAAGTTTCTGTCATTAGGATATTTTTTTTCTGCCGATAGTTCAACAGCCTTCAATTTAGCTGTTTCGGGAAGTCTGTAAAGTTTCATACCCATCGGTGAATATTCATATCCTGAACTCTCACAGGTTTCTTTTAGAAACGCATTAGCCATCAAAGCTACTCTGGCTGCCTGCTTACGGTCGAACAGAGTTGAACGCTGGCCATCGAAATCGACATCGCCGGCGCAGTATGAGCCGATTTTGTCTGCACACTCTGAAATAGTGTTAATCATTTCTCTACCGAAAGACTTTTTCTTAAGGCGCGGCGCGGTTTTTTCAAACCAGTTTTGCAGCGCTTTGAACCTATTGTCTAATTTTACGGATTGCTTTTTTTCGCCAAATGATATTTTTCTAAGGGAAGCAATCTGCTCGGATGATTCTAATTGGTCGAGCCTTTTGACCGCATAAGCCTTTAAAAAATCCCCAGCAAGCTTGTCGAGTTTTATTAGAAGTTCTTGTCTTGATGATGACATATCAGCCCTCCGCCAGAAACTTTCTGAGTAAATCTGATAGGGTATCAATCTGCAGTTCTAATTTGGAATAATCGGCTTCGCTTTTTTCGCTTGCTGTTTCAAAAGATATTGCGATTAAATCATCATCTATAAATTTAATTAGCGTTCGAAGAATCGTAATAGGGTCGACATCTGATTCGTTTAGCATCTTATGAATATTATGGCGGCCATCACAACAGGCTAAGATATTCCATTGCTCAGCGGTTAATTTAAGTTCGACTTCGCTTTCTCGAGGAATCGTTTTCAGCTTCAAGAATGCAGAAAAATCGGGAAGTTTTTCACTTAATTGTCTGAGTTCATCCGTTCGTTTGATGCCTTCCGAAATAATGTTTTCGGTTGGCAAGGAGAAAACCATGTCCTCTTCGGTAGGGAACTTGCCATCATAGAATTTATATACGCCGCTATGCCAGGTCATCACCTGAAAAGCAATATCCGCAACCTGTTCGATTAGAGAATCCTTTAACTGCTTTTCATCGATATGTTTATTCTCAATAAGAATTTTCCCGATACGATTTTGACTGTCTTGGTTTTTTTGCGTAATGATTGATTTTTCAAGCGCGTTTTTGTCTATAATGTTCTTAGCGATAAGTCTTTCACCGAGACGGTTATTATTGTTTGGTGAAAAAGCATAGGTCAGTTGCCCATTATCAAAATACAATAAAGCCGACTTGCCGCCCCTGATGATTCCGAGGGTTCCGCCCCTTTGGTCTGAGGCAATCGTTTTAAAAACATCGGGAATATTAAATTCTTCTATCTTTCCCTGCATATCCATGACAAGTGAGTATATAAAAATGGCATTTGCTCTGCAAGTTTTTTTAATGAAGGACGTTTGCCCAATTTTTCTAAAATTGGTGCACGGGGATGTACACCAGCCACTAAATTTAGTTGCCAAGCAGCGCTTGTCAACCAGCAAAAAGAAGGCGTATCCGCCTGAGGCGGACGCCCCTACGAGGTGCTGCATCATGAGCGATTATCAATTATTCCGTATGATAATTATAGCTATATCCCCTGGCTTTATAGCGCTCGGTAATCTCATCGAGATTTATCGTTAAAAACTTCAACTGACCGTATAATTCTTTGGAGGGCATATTAAATGTAACCTCATATCCTCCCCCAACAGCATCATGAATATTAGCCAGCCTGTAAAAATAATCATTATTAGGGATATAAATTAAAAGCAGATTGGTTTCGGGTTCATAATCAAAATTTAGCTTCACTTGTTCGCCAATATCAAAATCAGGAATACTATCAAGCTCTCGGGACCTAACAGAAAAAACCGAATCGCCATTAGAATCGGCATGATAATATAGTGAGTCGAGGTTAAACGATCCGGAACCCGATGAACTAAATTCGGCATCGCTGATTTCTATTAATCTCCAGCCTCTTCTGGAACCTCCCACACTTCCCCACTGCTGGCAGACCGCCTCTCTTTCTCCCTGAAGAGAAAACTCCAGCGAGAATCTTTCAAGACTATCGGTTTCGTTATTATATCTCATCAGATTGAAGATACCTGTCCGGGTTTTCGAGTAATCCACGCTAGCTTGATAAAAGCTTCCGTATTCGGTTTCGACCGGTTCGGGGTTGATGTTAACATCGAATTCCTCTTCAGTATCAACAATATCATGCCAAAAAATGGGATTTAACGTGTCCGGCTCTTCAATATAAGCCATCGTATCAGGAATTGTTGTATTGGAATGAAAAATCTCCAAGGAGCTAAGACGGTAATTATCGATAACGACAACATTAAAAATCGCTTCCTGATCTGTTGCCTCCTGCTGAGATATTGGCTTATCACAGGTATAAATTAGCATACTTAGCAGCGCTGAAATTATAATCAAACCGGTTCTCATAATAAACTTTTCCTTAGCACATTTTTAAATGTTTGTATTCCGACAACAGGCATAAAATCAAACCGTTCATAAGAGTGATTTATAAACACCATCACAATACTATTACAATCATAGCTGCATTTTATTTCTTACTTTTTATACTTTTTTTAAGTTTGGCAATCTCATCACGAAGCATTGCTGCTTTTTCAAATTCGAATCGTTTAGCCGCCTTGTTCATCATTTTCATAAAATGCGCCAGCTTATCTTCAAGCTCAAGCTTGGCAACGGCATCAACCTCTTTGTTGATATCCATCTCCGGCTCGATTGTCTTAGAATCGGCAAACGAAGTGGTTTTTAATATATCCTCGCGTGATTTATAAATAGTCTCCGGCACGATACCGTGGTCTTGGTTATATTGTATTTGTATTTTACGTCTGCGTTTCGTTTCATCGATAGTTTTTTGCATCGAGTTGGTGATTTTATCGGCGTAAAAAATCACCTTGCCTGCCCGGTTGCGGGCGGCTCTGCCCGCTGTTTGAATAAGCGAACGCTCCGACCGTAAAAACCCCTCTTTATCGGCGTCAAGGATAGCGACTAAAGATACTTCCGGCAAATCGAGTCCCTCGCGGAGAAGGTTTATGCCAACTAAGACATCGAACTGAGCCAGCCGAAGGTCGCGCAGTATTTCCACCCTGTCGATAGCATCGATTTCCGAATGCAGATACCGCACTCTAATAGAAAGATTAGCTAAATAGTCGGTAAGATCCTCCGCCATTCTCTTGGTTAATGTTGTAACCAGCACACGGCAGCCCTCGGCAGCGGCTTTTCTTATTTCCGCTATCAGGTCATCAACCTGCGTCTCCAGCGGCCGCACTTCAATAATTGGGTCGATTAAGCCGGTCGGACGGATAATTTGTTCAACTACTTCGCCGCCGGAACGCTCAATCTCATATTCTGCCGGAGTTGCCGAGATAAAAATTGCTTTGTTGATTGTCGATTCAAACTCCTCGAAAAAGTACGGCCGATTCTCCAGCGCAGACAGCAGGCGGAAACCATGCTCAACCAATGTCTCCTTGCGGGAACGGTCGCCGCGGTACATACCCCTGACTTGCGGTATAGTTTGATGGGACTCATCAACCACTAAAAGGTAATCTTTCGGAAAAAAGTCGAAAAGCGTATAGGGCTTCTGTCCCGGCGCTCGCCCCGACAGATGCATCGAATAATTTTCGATACCGCTGCAGTATCCCAGTTCCTTCATCATTTCGATATCATATCTGGTTCGGGAAGCCAGACGCTGCGCTTCCAATAGTTTACCGTTTTTCCTGAAATAATCGAGCCTTTCCTCAAGCTCGTCCTCAATGCTTTTAATCGCTTTTAGAATGTTATCATGCTCCATAACGAAATGCCGCGCCGGATAGATAACATGGCGTTCTTTATGTTCTATAACGTGGCCATCTATCAAATTGACTAAGGTTATTTTTTCAATCTCATCACCAAAATAATCGATGCGTACGCCAACATCATCATAGGCGGGATGAACCTCGACAATATCGCCGCGAACTCTGAAACTGCCCCGGCCGAATTCGATATCATTTCTATTGTACTGCATTTTAATTAAATGTCTCAAAAGTGAATCGCGAGGGTATGATTCCCCGGCGACTAATAACAGCATCATTTTCTTGTAGTCTTCAGGGGAACCAAGGCCATAAATACACGACACTGAGGCAACAATGATAACATCGCGGCGCTCCAGCAATGATGAGGTTGCCCGCAGTCGAAGGCGGTCTATATCATCATTAATGGATGTATCTTTCTCGATGAAAGTATCGGTAGACGGTATATAAGCCTCCGGCTGGTAATAATCATAATAGCTAATGAAAAACTCTACTGCGTTCTCCGGGAAAAATCCTTTCAGTTCGCCATAAAGCTGGGCAGCCAGAGTTTTATTGTGAGAGAATACTAAGGTTGGCAATCCCAATTTGGCGATAACATTGGCAATAGTGAAAGTTTTGCCCGAGCCGGTAACCCCTAAAAGCGTCTGAAATTTCTTGTTTTGATTAAAACCTTTTATTAATTGTTCAATAGCCTGGGGCTGATCGCCTGATGGTTTATAATCTGAAACGAGTTTGAATTTCATTTAATCCTCAAAATATCCCGTATATGACAAAACCTCTCCCACTGTATAATGCGAACCTGTTACCAAAACTACACCATCGGGCTTCGCATGGTTTAATGCGGCCTCGTAAGCTTTGTCAACATGCGGAATAATCTGGAAATTGCTGGTGAGATGCGATGCCTGACGGGCTAATATTTCCGTATCGGCGGCTTTATCAGTTATCGGTTTGGTAATTATAATAACCTTGGCAAAGCGGTTAAGTTCTATCAGCATCAGGTTGGAATCCTTATCGGAAAGAATTCCAAATACGGCAATAATATGACGGTCGGGATAGAATTCCTTGAAGTATTCGAACAGGGTTTTTATAGCGGCCGGATTATGCCCAACATCTAATATTACTTCAGGTTGTTTTGATAATCTCTGCAATCTTCCCGGCCAATTAAGATTTCTGAAACCGAGAGCGGCGCCGGTAGGGGTAACTTTAATGCCTATCGGTTCGCCATACTCTGCGGCGACTAATCCGCATACGGCGTTTTCGAGTTGGTGATGGCCTGGCAGGGATAACCTGAGATTGTAATATTTTGCCGAACGGGTAAATATATCCAACTCCGTCTTCCGTTCGGTAGCTTCCTTAATTACCCACTGGGTCTCATCAAAAATCGATACTAATTTAGCTTTTCTTTTCCGGCATATCTGACGGATTACTCGCAGGGCTTCATAATTTTTTATAGCCGTAACAACAGGCACGCCATTTTTAATAATGCCGGCTTTTTCAAAAGCAATCTTGTCCAAATCGGTACCCAGATGACGAGTGTGTTCTTTTTCGATATTAGTAATAACCGACGCCAGCGGCTTGAGAATATTGGTGGAGTCAAAACGTCCGCCCATACCGGTTTCGATTATCGCCAGATCGACTTTCTCATCGCGGAAATAAGAAAAAGCCAAAGCTGTAGTCGCCTCAAAAAAAGTAGGATTAAATAGCTGAAATTTCTCCCGGACATCATTAAAAAAATCAGCAACATACTTTCGGCTGATATAACGGCCGCTAATTCTGATTCGCTCTCGAAAGTCAACTAGATGCGGCGATGTATATAAACCGACACGATAGCCGGAATTAGATAGAATGCTTTCAATAATTGCCGCTGTGCTGCCTTTGCCGTTAGTGCCGGCTATATGAATAGTCGGATATGATTTATGAGGGTCCCCTATATACGCCAGAATTTTATTAGTGGTTTCCAAACCCAGTTTTATACCCATTCGTTCAAGCTGGAACAGGTATTCCAACACTTCTTTATATTTCATCATCTATTCAGGCGTCTGCATGTAATCTAAAAGCAGAGAAATTGTTTTCTTTAAATCCTCTCGATTGACGATAGCATCTAAAAAACCATGATCAAGAAAAAATTCCGACGATTGAAAGCCCGGAGGCAATTCGCCTCCCATTGTCTGAGCTATTACTCTCGGACCGGCAAAACCCAAAAGTGCCTGCGGTTCGGCAATGATTATATCTCCAAGCGATGCGTATGATGCCATAACTCCGGCAGTTGTCGGATTGGTCAACACCGATATATAAGGAATCTTCAGTTTATCAAGCCGGGCTAAAAGGGCGGACGTTTTAGCCATCTGCATTAGTGAAAGTATCCCCTCCATCATGCGCGCGCCGCCGGAGCTTGATACAATAACCAAGGGTATAGTTCTATCGATAGAGCGTTCCATCGCCCGGGCTATCTTTTCGCCAACTACCGAACCCATCGAGCCGCCAATAAAACTGAACTCCATTATAGAAAACGAAACCGCATGACTGTTGATTTTACCGATTCCCGCAATCACCGCATCATTATAGCCTGTTTTTTTTCGCGCGGCTGAAATTCTGTCTGTATATTTCTTAGAATCTTTGAAGCCAAGGGGGTCGGCTGATGTTAAAGCTGCGTCATATTCTTCCAACTCTCCATCATCAAGAAGCAATTTGATATACTCGCTGCTGTTTATCCGAAAATGGTAAGCGCACTTAGGGCATACCGAATGATTTTTTCTAAGAGAGGCTACTGTTATAATTTCACCGCAGCCTTTGCATTTTGTCCAGACACCATCCGGTATTTCTTTTTTCTCGCCTCTTTCCAATTCGCGAGATTTTTTACGAAACCATTCCATTATTCCATTCCTTTTATCATAATTAAAGCATCCTCAACCGGTTTATGGTAATAATACTTCCGGCGCCCTGCCTTTTTAAAACCAAACTTCACATACAGCTTGCAGGCTGCCTCATTAGATGGTCTAACTTCCAGAATCAGCAGCCTTGTTTTTAATTCGGATGCCAGATTGAGGATGTGTTCCATTATCATAGTTCCTATCCCTCTTTGATGGTAATCCGGGGATACTGCAAGATTGCCTATCTGAATTTCATCCGCCGCTATATAAAGCGAGGCATAACCTGCTACTTTGTTCTCGAAATGTGCTGTCAACGGATAAGCGTATTCATTTTTCAAGTCTGACAAAAATGCTCTTTTGGACCATGGGTCGGTAAAAACTTCCGACTCGATTTTATATACCTGGTCGATATCTTCTTCGTTCATTTTTTCAATATCAATCTTCATTTTATTCATGCCTATTACTAATACCACATTCTGTAAAATATTTCCATCACCAGTAATTTTGGGTTTTACAAGCTATCAGGCTTGAAATCCTGACAGCCGTAAGTTTCCCTAATTAAAAGTCTGACCTTATATAAATTGGAACGGCGGATGCCAGATCCAGGTTTTTGCCGTTGTTTATATCCTTTTCTCCTATTACACTGGCGGGAATTGCCAGATTGTATTTATCATTGCTGCGATATTCATAAGACCCAACATCCGATTTAAACCGCTCTGCCAAATGAGACGGTCCTGAAAAAATAGCGTTATCTTCCGTTATTTTCCTTAAATCGCTTAGCGAAGCGGCGCTGTCCGGAACAAGCCGTTTGGGAAAATCGCCAGCGCAATCAAAAGCAGCCCAATAAACCTCGTCTCGTCTGGCATCAATAATAGAAACCACTTTCCGCTCACAATTAGCAAATTCAAATGCTCCGGCCAAAAGAGTCGAAATACCTGCAAGCTGGTTTTGAGAGGCATACGAGCAGCCTTTTGCGGCGGCAAGACCTATCCTTAAGCCGGTAAAAGAGCCGGGTCCCAAAGCAACCGATATGCCGGTTATATCTGAAAAACCGACGCCTGAATCTTTCAGGAAATCGCCTGTCATCTGTTGGATAATTTCTCCGTGTCTTAAACCCGGGCTTGTCAGCGATGAGCTTAGTATTTCCCCATCATTGCAAAGAGCCAGTCCCAGATTTTTCCCCGATGTATCAATTCCCAGTATCATTGTTTGTTTTCGATTTCTATTTCCCTTGTTTCCAAATCAATAATGGTAAAGTAAACATCAAAACGCATTTGTGGCAAATAGTTTTTTGCTTTTTCAGCCCATTCAATAATTGTAATATTTTCCGAATTATCAAGTTCATCCCAGCCAAGTTCATGCAGGTCATTGTCTACCCGATATAAATCAATATGAGAAACCTCGATTTTGCCCGGGTAAATATTTATAATATTAAATGTCGGGCTTGAAACATCGACAATACATTTCAGTTCGCGGCATAAACCTCTGGTAAAAGCGGTCTTGCCTGAGCCAAGCTGGCCATAAAGAGCAATGAAATCGCCGGGTTTCAAACTACGCGCAAGCTTTTCACCAAGAGCTTCAGTTTGCTTTTCAGAATGAGTAATCTCTTTCACGGTATTAATATAATGAAAAACCAGGAAAAATTAAATCTATTTAGGATTTAAAGTAACAACCGGTAAAATCATCTCATCCATAGATATACCGCCATGTTGAAAACTATTGCGGTATTGCCGTCGGTATTGCGAATAATTGGTTGGATAAACAAAATAATAATCCTCACGAGCAAACAGATAGGTTGTGGCCAAACCCCATACTGGCAAATGATATTCCTTGGGATTTTTAATTAGAAATGTTTGCTTAGGGTCGCAATTAAGATTATCGCCGTATTTGTAGCGCAGGTTAGATGAAGCATCTTTTTTGCCGTAAACTATAGCGCCGCGCGTTCCCATAACAGCGCCATGATCGGTTGTTATAACCACGGTGCAATCCATTTCGGAGAGATTTCTTAATAGCTCAAACAGATGCGAATGAACAAACCATGATTTCATCAATGACCTGAAAGCAGCCTCATTAGGAGCAATTTCCTGGAGTATCTCAGATTCGCTGCGGCCATGAGCAAGTATATCGACAAAATTATAAACTACGGAAAGAAGCGGATTTTTAGAATAGGTTCTAATTTTTTTTGCCAGATTATGTCCCTCGTCAAAATCAAGCACTTTAACATACCTCATTTCGCCATCCAGCTTGACTCCAAGCTTACTTAGCTGGCGTTCAAGAAGTTGACGTTCATTGCGATTGCGGCTATGTTCCGATGAATTGGTTTTCCATGCATCCGGGTACAGTTTGGCTACTACGTCAGGAAATTCACCCGAGAATATAGCATTGCGTGAAAATGGCGTTGCCGTGGGCAGTATTGAATAATAATGTTCTTTTTGGATACGAAAATATTCCGCCAGAATCGGTTCTATTGTTAACCAATGATCAAGCCGCATGCAGTCAATAACAACAAAGACTACACGTTTTTTTGATTTGATATGAGGAACTAAATAATTATTAACAATGTCAATAGAAAGAGTCGGTCCTTCGCCCTTAATCCAGTTGAGGTAGTTTTTAAATACATAATTGGCAAACTCGGCGTTACATTGATGTTTTTGATCCTGAAGCGATTGTCTTAAGCCGATATCCCGATGACCTTCCAACTCGATGTCCATGGTTGATAATTTTACATAGATATTAATCCATTCCTGCCAGTCAATAGGTCCCATAAGCATTGTATTTATCCGGTTGAACTCTGTCACAAATTCTTGCATGATATGGTCTTTGACTATCCTCTTCTTGTCGAGAATTTTTTTAACGGCCGAAAGCAGCTGGCTTGGATTTACCGGCTTGGTTAAATAGTCATCGATTTTTTGCCCTATCGCCTGTTCCATCAGCCGCTCCTCCTCCGATTTGGTAACCATTATTACCGGAAGATTCGGACTAATATCTTTCAATTCGATAAGCGTAGATAATCCATCTCGGACGGGCATCATCTCATCGAGCAATACAAGGTCGAAATGCTCGTTTGCCGCTTTATTGATAGCATCATCGCCATTGGAGGCAGTATCGATCTTATAGCCGTGCTCCTCTAAAAAAATGATGTGCGCTTTCAGAAGGTCGATTTCATCATCAACCCATAAAATAATTTTTTCCATATTACACCGGCAATTCTATTATAAATTCTGTTTTAACTTCTGGTTCGCTCTTAGCAAGGCATATTTTTCCTTTATGATACTCTACAACAATCCGTTTCGCTAAAGTTAACCCTAATCCCCAGCCTCTTAAGCGAGTGGAAAATCCCGGAGCAAATATCCTTTTTTGATATGACGGCTCGATTCCTCGCCCATTATCAGCAAAATTTATTATAACTTTCTTTTCTTTGCAGCTGGTTTCGATGTATATTTTTCCTGTCTTTGGATCGACTGCTTCCAGAGAATTCTTTATTAAGTTTTCGAAAACCCAGCCTATTAGCTCTTGATTAATCTTTATATCCGGCAAGTCGCCATAATGTTCGATAATTTTTACGCCATTTCCGCCGCCGGGCAGCCTTAACCTATAATAAGAAACAACTTCTTTGATAAGTTTATTAATATTGCTTGTTTTAAAATCAGGAATAGAGCCTATCTGTCCAAACCTTGTGGCTACTCTATCGAGGCGCTGTAAATCGGACTGCATCCTGGAAACGATTTCATCAAAGTTGACCTTTACATTTTGATCGGGGAGAATAAAATCGCTTTTTTTATATTTGAGTTTTAATAGTTCAACCCAGCCTAATAATGATGTTAACGGCGTGCCTAATTGATGAGCTGTCTCTTTAGCCATCCCAACCCAGATAGAGCGCTGTTCGGAGCGTCTAAGGTTTTGGAAACCAAAATACCCTACTAAAATAAATATGCTGATTACAAGCACCTCGATAATTGGCACATACTGCAATTGCTTTATAAGCCTGGAATCGCCGTAGTAAAGATAATGTATTATTAGTTTTTCAGGACCATAATAGATAGGGATTGCCTCATGTTTCTCTCTCATCACCTGCAAATATTTTTCCAATTTAACTTTTGCCGCAGATGTTGTGTCATCTTGAGGTATATCCACTGTCCAGTACATTGGAGTGCCATTGGCGGAAGTTACTATAATCGGAAAATTGGCTTTTTTGATAATTTCCTCGAAAATATAGTTTATCTCAGAGCCGCTGGTGGCTTCAGTGGCGGCATATTGCCACAACCGGGCATAGGCGCGGCTTACTCTGGCTGCATCCTTTTTTAAACCCGTGATTATAGTTTGGTTATAATAAAAGAAAATATAAATTATAGCCGCCATGCTAATACCCAATCCGACAGACAGGATTTTTGAGTAGCTTAAATAACCTTTTATCGACATAATAAAGACCCTTAACCTTAACTCAAATTGGCTCTATTCGCTCCATGCCATGCATATAATGCCGTAGAACCTTAGGCACAACTACAGAACCATCAGCTTGCTGATAATTTTCTAATATCGCAATTACAGTTCTTGGCAAAGCTAAACCTGAACCATTAAGAGTATGCGCAAATACCGGTTTGGCGCCTTTTTCAGGCCGGAAACGCAAGTTCATCCGTCGGGCTTGAAACGCCTCGAAATTCGAGCATGATGAAACCTCCAGCCAGGCATCCATCCCCGGAGCATAAGTTTCGAGGTCATAGCATTTGGCGGCGGCAAATGATAAATCGCCTGTGCAAAGAAGGCTTACCCTGAATGGCAGTTCAAGTTTTTGCAGAACCGTTTTAGCATTATCTAAAAGCTTTTCCAGTTCATCGTATGATGTTTCCGGTTCAACAATTTTCACCATCTCAACTTTATGGAATTGATGAACCCGGGTAATGCCTCTAACCTCTTTTCCGTAAGAGCCGGCTTCACGTCTGAAGCAGGGCGAAAAAGCGCAGTAATAAATCGGCAGATCGTCATCTTTTAATATTTCGCCGGCGTGAAGGTTGGTTACCGGCACTTCGGCTGTTGGTATTAAATATAAATCATCATCCGGAAGATGGTACATATCCTCCGCAAGTTTAGGAAGCTGGGCTGAACCTATCATCGCCTGCGAACCGGCAATATATGGTATCATCACTTCCTTATAGCCGTGATTTTGAGTATGAAGGTCGAGCATGAAATTTATCAGCGCTCTTTCGAGTAATGCGCCTGGTCCTTTAAGAACATAGAAACCCGAACCTGACACTTTAACGCCGCGCGGAATATCTAAAGCGCCGATTATTTCGCCGATTTCCCAGTGAGGCCTGACCTTAAAATCGAATCCCTTTTTTTCTCCTACATATTCGATGATTTTATTATCAGCTTCATCCTTGCCAACCGGAACATCGTCGTGGGGGATATTAGTTACCATAAGGAGTTTTTCATGAAGCTGGTTTTCGATATTCCGAAATTTTTCAGTTTGTTCGGAGATTTTTTCGCCCACCCGACGCATATCGGCAATCAGTTCGGAGGCATCCTGTTTTTGTTTTTTAGCGGCGGCTATTTCTTTTGATACTTTATTCCTTTTAGCCTCAAGTGTTTCCTTTTCTCCAATTAAAACGCGTCGCCGGGAATCAAGCTCGAGAATAGCATCGATATCACTATTTTCATTTTTATCAGCAACAGCTTTTTTAATTAAATTGGGATTCTCTCTAATAAACTTCATATCCAACATTGTCTTTTTTCCTTACCAAGTTTATTAAGTATTGAGTAATACCGACAAAAATTAGCCAGACATCTAATAAAATCGACATTTTTTGCATATATTTCAACTCTTTTTCAAAATACTCATCTTCATTGCAATTATTAGCCATACTAAATATTCCCGGTTTAACTAATTTTCTGCGCCAGAATCCCGGAAACTTCATAGAATCTTTAGCTGCTCTTGCCTGTGAAAGCGGCAATGTTCCTACAAGCGAAAGACTGCCCTCAAATACGGATATTAATGCCGGCATATTTAGTTTGATTCTATCATAACCGGAATATTTCGAAGCATGCTTGTAGAAATCATAACAGTATTTCATGTTGCCGTCCCTTCCATAAAAACTGACTTTTACTAAAAAAGGCTGGTTTTTTAATTTAGCTATTAGGAAATGAAATAGAAAAACAGGACTTGAGAGAGTCAGTATTAACGATGATGCAAAAATATCAAGACCGCGTTTAACCATCCATTCCCAGGTGCGCAATATCTCTTTTAGGGGCATTATAAAACCCCGACGATAAAGTTTTATTTTTTTAAAACCCTTAAAAGGATCAGGCGGTTCACCCATTAGAAGAAACTGATTCTCAAGGAAAAAATACGACTGAAAGATTGGCATGAAATCGCTGTAATCATCCTCAGGCCAAACTAATACTATTTTTTCCAAACGTTCTTTTCGTATAGTATTGCTTAGGGTATTTTCATCGCCAAGGTAATTTAGATTATAATAATCATCGCCGAGATGTTTAGCGCAGATATACCCAATCACACTGAATCTTTGCTTGGCTAAATCCATAAGTTCATTCAGATTAGCATTGATATTTCTAATCAGTATCGCGGCTCTCGGTCTATGGGATGGTCTATTCGATAACCAGCGGACTATTAAGAATGATGGGTATCTAAAAACGCAATTTAGAACAAAGAAAATAAAAACATAAAGAATAACCGGCAGTATTGAAACAGCAAAATTACCCTCGAGAAAAACAACGAGTAAAATGAATCCAGCCATACCCAGACCGATAACTTTGAGCAAAGCTAATGTATATTCGGAAAAATGCCGCTCGGGACGGATTTCATATATTCCCATAACTGAAAAGAGTAAAATCCAGAACAGACTAATCCAGATTGCCGGAGCGAACATCTCCTTGTATGGAATATATGCCTCATAACTGAAAATCCCCCAGCTATATTTAAGAGAATATAGCAAATAGAAAGAAAGATTTATCGAAATAATATCGATTACAAAAAAGACTGTTCGCTCGATAAAATGAAGAAAATTTCTATACAAGTGGACCCCTAAAACCGAGAGCGAAAGACCGGCGATAAATATTAAAAGAACCGACATCTGATTATCTTTAAGGACATAAGTTATAACGCCAAATAAACCCATCACTAAATTTATAAGAAATACTGCAATATAAGCATTCTTAGTGGAAAATATCCAGCGCGCAAGACGATATGGCGAACTGTCGGGAGCAGCAACAGACAAGTTTCGTTTTTCCCGCATTCTGGAAAGGCTAACCAAGGCAATATCAAAAATAGGATAGCTAAGAATCAAAAATGGAGTTGTCATAAGGTAATATGATTTATTGTTAGTCATATATATAATAGCAAATGCACCCATTATAAACCCTAAAAACATGGCTCCTGAATCGCCCATAAATATCTTTGCTCTAGGCAGATTGAATTTTAGAAAGCCTAATACGGCGCCAATTAGGGCAGCAGTTGTTAATGCCAGATTTTTATCATGCGAAAGAATCGCAACCGCTAAAAATGCCAACCCTGCGGCAAAACTCATACTTCCGGTAACGCCATCCATGTTATCGAGAATATTGAAAGCATTCATCATAACTACCAGAAAGAAAATAAGCCCGCCGAATTCTATAAGCGGATGGAAAATACCCATTGTAGATTCAATAAATACAATGAACATTCCGGCAGATATAAATTGCCCCACTAATTTAATAACCGGATTCATACCGAATCTATCATCAACAAAACCAACTAAAGCTATCAGAGCACCGCCAACAAAAAGGCCGCTATCCAGTTTATGCCATTCATATATGCCGGTAAACCTGGCAATCATAATAACAATAAAAATCGACAGGCAAATAGCTATTCCTCCCAAAACAGGAGTTGGCTTATTATGAATATTGTCACGGTAGGGATTATCAAATATATTCAAATTGTTCGATACCCATATCGCTATAGGATGCAGCAATAAAGACAAGAAAAATGATATTAGAAATATTAAAAATATATCCATTACTTTTTATGATATTCTATAATGTCTTTTATTGATTCTTCCAGCTTTATTGTTGGCTGAAATCCTATTAAAGATTTTGCCTTTGATATATCAGGCACCCGTTTGCGCATATCCTCAAAACCTTTTTCATACGCTTTATCATAAGGGATATGGACAACTTTCGATGAGCTTACGGTCATCTTTTTAACCAGTTCAGCCAAATGGTTTATCGAAACTTCATTATTGTTGCCAATATTGAAGACCTCGCCATAGGCATTGGCATTATTAATTAATTTAATAAGCGCTCCGATAACATCTCTAACATCGGTAAAGCTTCTTGTTTGTTTGCCATCATCAAAAACTGTTATGTCATGACCGAGAAGCGCTTGCTTGACAAAGGTAGGCACAACCATGCCATACTGGCCTGTTTGACGGGGGCCGATAGTATTGAATAGCCTTACAATGGCAGCTTTCAGTTTTTTCTCATGGTAATATGCAAGCGATAGAAATTCATCCACTGCTTTCGAACAAGCATAGCTCCAGCGGCTTTTAGTAGTGGGACCATAAACCGAATCGTTGGTCTCTTTAAAAGGAATTTTATCGCTCTTGCCATATACTTCAGAAGTCGAAGCTATTAGTACTTTCTTGTTATATCTATTAGCAAGTTTTAAAATAACTTCGGTGCCTATAATATTAGTTTGTATTGTATCAACCGGTTTTTCAATAATGAGTTTTACCCCGACAGCCGCCGCCAAATGAAATATGGAATCGCTATTAATAATGAGTTTTTCCATCAGCTTTTTACTCATAATGTTGCCGACTTCAAATTCAAAATTGGAGTCTTTTTTTAGATGTCTGATATTATCGAGGCTGCCGGTTGACAGGTTGTCTACGGCAAATACCCGGTATCCTTGTTCTAACAATTCCTCACATAAAAATGAACCTATAAAACCGGCGCCGCCGGTTACGAGAGCTGTTTTTTTCTTTCTTGGTGTCATGATTTAATTATCTCCACTGCTTCATAAAGATTATTTACTACATAATCGGCAGCGACATCAAGGGAATTTCTCTCTTTCCCACCGTATCCGGTTAAAACCAGGATTGTCGCCGCTCCGATATTTTTACCGGCTCGGATGTCGGAACTTTTATCGCCGATCATCCATGACCCGCTAAAATCAATATTAAACTGCTGCCGAGCTTTCTCAAACAACCCGGGTTTTGGCTTGCGGCAATTACAGTTATCTTCGGGCGTATGAGGACAATAATATATTTTATCGATAGATGCACCATATTTTTTTATCCGGGCAAGCAACACATCATTAAACCTCTCAACCTGATTTGCTGTGAAATACCCTCTGCCGATGCCGGATTGGTTGGAAACAATAATCTTTTTATATGATGGAGGTATCCGTTTTAAGGCATCCAGCGAACCGGGGATAAATTCAAGTTTATCGGGGTCTATAATAAAATCTTTCTCGTGGATGATAACCCCGTCCCGGTCGAGGAAGACAGCCGGGTTTGAGATTATCGCCACTTGCGCCCTCGTTTTTTAAATTCTGCCATATCAGTTTTAGTCGGAAATGAAAAATATGATCCATTATCAGGGTTATTCTTGATAGTTGAACTGTCGTTTTTATTTATTTTATCTAAAGCCATTATAAGCGCTTTGGGACCAATAGTAGTTTTTAGCCTTTTTACAAGTGAATAAAACGTATCATCAGGCGTAATCTTTTCTTTTAATTGAATTAGGATATCGCCAGCATCAACTTTTTCAACCATATAATGCACAGATACGCCCGTATATTCCTCTCCATGCGCCAACACCCAGAACGAGGGATATTGTCCCCGATAGTGAGGCAATAGCGCATAATGAATATTAATTGCCGCCTTTGAAGGGATATTTAAAATCCTTTTTCTCAGAATTTGCGGACAGGCAACCGAAACAAGAACATCAATTTGCTGGTTTTTCAGAAATGATCTGAAGCTTTTAGTGTTAACTCTAGTTATATTTGAAAATGGTATGCTGTATTTTCCGCAAACAGATTGAATCGAATGCTTTCTATTGGGAGTAAATATTTTCCTTGCAATATCTAATAGCCTAACTTTGACCTGATTAATAACTTCGCAGGCAAACAGCCGGAATCCCATAAAGGAGAAGCTGTTTATAAGGAATTTCTTGAAATTGGGATCATCTGCCGCAGCCACGCCGACTATCTCATAGTCAATATTTGAAAATACTTTATCGAAGAAAAAAGGCAGAAATATTCTGTCATTTGTAGTAATAAAAAATATTCTCATTTTAATCCAAGCTGTTGCGAAAATGCTTCCTCGATAGGACCAAACTTAAAATCTTTCATTAATTTCGTTATTTTATTACAAGTTGATTTAAGATTAAAATAATGAGTGGCTGATATTCTGAAAGGCAAGTCTATTCGGGGATGGCTTGGATCGATTTCCCAGGGATGGACATAAAAAGTAAAAGAATGTCCTTCCCTATTGATACTTTTTAAACCGGCTTTAGTAATGCTGTAGGGAAAAATCCGCAGATAGGCGCCGCCGCCTACCGGGAAATTCACCCTAAAATACTTTGCCGCCGCAATAGGTATTTCGATAATACTTTGTCCGCCAGGTGTTGCCAGGTTGTGAACAAATCTTTGGTTTGAGACGATACCGTAGCGATAATTTAAAACCGGGAATATGCTCGAATCATAAATCAGTCCCTGTTCTAAAAGAATATCAAGCGCCCATAATGATTCGGCAACTATCGAGAAAATAGGCGCTCTGTACCCATACAATCTTCGACCGGTTATATCTGCAACTAAGCCTATAGATTTTTTCAATTCTTCCGAGAATTCAGATTTGTTCTGCTTATAAACCTGCTTATGTGAATAGCCATGAGTCCCGAGAAAATGACCTCTTTTATCAATTTCTTTAATCAAGTGTGGAAATTTTTCGGCGATATGACCTAAGATAAAGAATGTGGCTTTAACATTGCCTTCATCTAAAAGGTCGAGTATTCTATGGGCATTGTTTTCTATCCTGTACTCGTAGTTATCCCATTGCGACAGCGGGATAACCTCAAGACACTGAAACCAGTCTTCGAAATCGACTGAGAAGGCATTGGTGATTTTGTTTTCATTTTTCATTTAGGCTGCAATTTTATTTTGGTTAAACTCTTTAATAGATATTTGCTCCATCTTAACATTCCAGTAATAAACCCCAATCCGTAAGCGATATGAATAATAGGAAAAGTCGGCATAACATAATACCATTTCGCATCTTCCTTTGATGCTTTTATTGCGCTATATATTGCCATCAAAAGATATAATAAGAGCGATAGAATCCAAACTGACAATATCGGTTTATTTAAGCTAAATATTATAGGTACAAGTATTAACCAAAGAACAGATAGAGCTGGAATTATATGACGAGGCAGCAGCGAACGAGGATGTTTCGCCCAGATTCTGACTTTCCAGAAACTGGTTCTGAATTGCTGGATAAATATTGATTTATAATTTGCTCTGGTAAATACTTTCACAACAAGTTCCGGATTAAAAAACATATTATATCCATACGAGCAAACACGATAGTTAAATTCCCAGTCGCCAGAACGTAGAATCCTTGAGTTGAATTTTCCTATTGAATCAATGATATCTCTTAAGTATATGCCAATTCCAATTACGTTTATTTTCTTTGGTTTATCTCCAATCCTATAATAAGATCCTCCCATCGCAAAAGGTGTATTAGTGGCAGCGGCGATACTTTTCGATAATTTACCAAGCCCGATTTTTGTTATTTTCCCGCCTAATGCTTGTATATCATTATTCTCTCTAAAAAAATTTTCTGCTTTTGACAAATAATGCTTATCTGTAATTGAATGAGCACTCGCCAAACAAAAATACTTACCTTTGGCAATTTTCAATCCTTCATTCCAACCGGCAGTGGAATTTTGTAAGGGGTTGTTAATTAATCTGCTATTACGATTCATCTTTATATAATTATCTGCTATTTCCCTTGAGGTATCAGTTGAGCAGCTATCAATTAAAATGACTTCCCATTTTTCTTTAGCGATTGTTTGCTTGTCAAACGATTCAAGGCAATCTTTGAGAAAATCTTCTTCATTGCGAAAAGCCAGTATTATAGAAAATAAGGGAGCGTTTTGTTTGGTCATATAATCTTATTACTGTTTGATTAAAGTGTAAATCTTAGAAAAGAGCTTAGTTTTACACAATAATACATTAATCCTTTTCATTTAAAATCTTCAAATACAACCTATTCATCATTTCAGCATTATCCTGCCAGTTGTATTTTTCCTCGACCTTTTTCCTGCCTGCTCTGCCATGCTTGATTCTGACATCGGTATTAATAATATAGTATTCCAAAGCCTTCTTCAAATCCTCAACATCGCCAGGCTTAACTAAGATTCCAGTTTGACCATCGTCAATTACTTCAGGTAAGCCACCGATTTTTGATGCAACAACTGGCAATCCTATAGCCATTGCCTCAACTGCCGCAACTCCAAAAGTTTCTCCTTCACCAATTGATGGCATAATAAATATATCGAAAGTCTTCAAATAGCCAACAACTTTTTCGTGGGCAACAAATCCTGTAAATATTACATGATTATTTATTCCCAATTCATTCACTAATAATTCCAAACTTGATCTTAGATATCCATCCCCAACAATAGTTAGTTTAAGATTATCATATTTCTTTATCAATGAAGCGAAAGCCTTTATTAAATACGCTAAACCATATTTTGGCAGTAGATTTCTCACCGTACCGATATGAGTAATATTATCAGGTGATTTAACCGTGAACTTGTAATGGCTAATATCAACACCGAAAGGTATTACTTTGATATTTTTATTATCGTTAATTAGGTCTTTCGTGGCATTAGCCAACATATTGCTTGTTGCTGTTGCATAATCAGCTTTATTAATAGCTTTTTTAACAAGCCATCTATGGATAAGCGATTTTTGGGGAAATTCTAAAATATCATCGCCCCAAACAGATAATACATATGGATGAAAGCCCGTCAACGCTGCAACAATACCACAACTTGACGCATAATGAGCATGTAATATATCCGGTTTGAAATATCTTATAAGTTTTTTTACTTGAGGCAATTTCAATATCGCCAAGTTTTTATTTGTACAACGGAGATATCTTATGTCTACGCCATCAATGGAATTACCGGGATAAAAACTAACCAGCATAATATCATTACCAAGGTCTCTAAAATATTTCACCCATTTAATTGTATGAGACGATTGAGCAAAAGCTATATACATTATCTTTGACATAACATTGCAGCCTTTATAGTAGTGTTCTGGATTTTCATTAATCAGTCTTAATCTTAAATTCCTTAATATTCACTATTGCAAATAAATGAACGATTCTATTTAATCATTTCTTCTATCAATGGCGCCAACTGTTCCTCCAATACTTTGTCAAAATCATCCCAAGTCGGCAGCGTTTTCGCTTTTTCGAGATTTGCCTGGCTCATTGAATTTCGCAAATCAACATCCTCAACAAGCCGCCTTATTCCATCAGCCAGATTATGCGAATCGCCGGGATTAACCAGGATGCCGTTAATGCCGTCATCAATCATCTCCGGAATCGCTCCCACTCTGCTGGCAATAACCGGCAAGCCATAGCAGAGAGCCTCAGCCAATACCATGCCGTATCCTTCCGCCAACGATGGCGATAGGAATATATCGCTCTTTATATAAAGCTCTGTTAATTCAGAACGATTCAGGAATCCGCGAAAAGCAACTTTATCTTTAATATCATATTTTTTTATAATACTTTCTATTTCTTTATAATATTTGTCGTCCTTAAAATACTCGCCTGCGATATTTAAATGTATATTCATATCCTTTAAAATGCCAACTGCTTCAATTAAGAATGCCGCTCCTTTTCGATAAGTGCATTGCCCTATGAATAATAAATTAACCGGTTTTTGCATATTGGTATCTGATGAATAAGTGCTTTGCTCAGGTACCGGTTTATATTCTAAACCGGGATAAGCAATAACAATAGGTATCCGGCGGCCGGTATACTTTTTCGACGCATCAGCGATATATTGACTGTTTGCTAAAAGTATATCGGCATTTTTTAAAAGATACCTCTCAAACCACCGAACCAGCCATTTCATAAAAATAAACCTATATCTAAAACTCAGCCTTTCTCCTTGAACAATAACCAAAATATTACGTTTTCGTTTCTTCATCCAGCGAACCGCGGCAATACTGCGAAACGCCGATGATATATCTACTATAACTAAATCAGGGTGAAATTCTTTTACTAATGACAATTTATATATCATGTGTTTAATCGGATTTTTTAAATTTTGAGGAAACTTTCCAAGTTGTTTTGGGAATAAATCTTTAAAACGATCTGATAAGAATTTATAAAGATGGCTATGATATATTTCACCTCCCCTTTTGCCTTCAGCCAAATATTCCATATATAAAATCATATACTTAATCTCATAAAGATTACTTCCCCATACAAAATTTATGTAATGAACCTGATAATCTCATCAAATACTCGTTTGCAGTTGCCGCCATCATGATACTGGTTAAATTTATTATTCAATTCAGCTCTTTGTCGTTTATATTCATCCGGTTTTTTTATTGTTTCCTCAATACATATTAATAATTCGTCCCAGTTTTTAGCCTTGGGACCGGGCGTAACCTCATTATAATTAAAATACAGCTCCCTGTCATTGCATATATATTGCTCTGATAGAAACGGCGCAAATATTATCGGTTTATCGGCTAATAGAAAATCAAAGTAAATACTGGAATAATCCGTAACTAAAAAATCAACCAAAGTAAGCAATGGGTAAACATCCTGATTAATATCCTCGTTATTTAAAATAATGATATTCGAATACTCATTTTTCCTGTTTTTAGCTGTATGCGGGTTAAAAACATGGTATTTAAACAACAAGACAACATCAATCTCTTTTAACCTGGAGTTTACCATATCTAAATTTTCAGCTATATATGCATCAAATTCACGTCTGCTATTTTTTCTATGTGTAGGCATATATATACCGATTTTATATTTTTTCTTTAGCTCTAAAATCTTAGCTTTAATCGGGAAATTCTCAACATCCTTTTGAGAAAACACATCATTGCGGGGAAAACCGGTTATGCGAATATTTTCCGTGGACTTGAATGCGCCGACGAATAGCTTTCGAACAATATCCGAGGGAGCTGTAATAAGAATTTTGGAGAAATCTTGGGATATGTATGGAAACAGCTTAAAAAAAGCTTTTCGCCGTCCTGAGGTAATATCAGAGTTTTTCTTATCATCAAAACCGATTTTCTTCAGGGGCGTTCCATGCCATAATAGAGCAAACTTTTTATTAGGAACCGTAAACCAGTTTATATCGCTAAACCAAGTGGATAAAACGGCAACCTTCGCTCTCATTGAAATCCAGGTTCCCTTTAAACTGTAGCTTTTAAATACCGGATAATTTTTACTTTTCAGTAATTTAAGAGTTGTCTCATTATTTACAAGCCAGACAGCCTGAATTTCCGGATAGTTTTTGATAACATATTCAAATAGATATTTGGAATTATCCGAATACGTTTCTCCCATCCATGCGCCGAAAACCCAAAGGTTTTTTCTTTTAGGAACAATAACTGAAATCAGATAAATAAAGTCGCCAAAAATTAAGGCAATAAGTCGGCATACTTTTTCGCGGAATGTCATTCTTCTTCCGCCAACTAATTTCATCATGGCAGGTATATACCTCTATAATCTAGATTAGCTGAACATTGCCAGCGCTTTTTCCCAATCCTCTTCAAAATCAACCTCGATACATCTGTAATTTGACACATTGCGGCTTTTAAATGCAACACCTTTATCAATAAGTATTTGTATAGCTCTTTCAAAATAATCATTATTATCGCATTCTTCCAAAGCCTTAATAAATTCCTTCAGCGTTTCTCTATTGACAATGTTTATACCCAATGCTTCTCCGCGCGCATTATTCACTTCTTTGGAAATAGAGCAGACATTATTATTCTCATCTAACCGGTACTTAACTTCCTCCTCACCGCATTGAGCATCATTAACTATGATAGTATTATCTTTTTGAGCTTTTATTCCAGCAATAATTTCACGGTCATAAACGAGATCTCCATTTATCCATAAAATATCATCATCAAATTCTCTTATCGCAAACAACAGGCTTTTGGATGTGTTTGTTGTGCGAAAATCAGGATTATAATAGAATTGGACTTCTTTGAGTTCCGACATAATAAGTTCTTTTTTGTATCCAACCACAATAGTAATATCTGATATCCCTTCCGATTTTAGTATTCGGACCTGTCTCGCCAGGATGCTCTCCCCGGATGGCATCTCTAACAATCCTTTCGGAAGCGGATACCCTAATCTGGAACCAATGCCCGCGGCAAGGATTATAGCCTTCATTGTATGCTCCATATTTTATATTTTTTTACGCCATATGCTCTAATTCCAACTACTATAATCTGTGTAATAATCGTAATCAATGCAACTAAGTACACATTTATTACAGGTATAACAGCCAGAAGCATCGCTAAATGAACGCAGGAGGCGATAATTACGCTGTAATTGACTATTTTGGGATACCCCATCGCCGCCAGCAAAGGATAACCCAAAAGTATCGCCGGTATCGCTATCATATTTGCCGCTGATAAAATCCTGAACAAATTCATTGTAATCTCAAAACCTGCGCCATAAAGAAGATTGACAATAAAACCGGAGAAAATAAAGACAAGACTGTTTATTAGTAAATTCATTATAGTAACTATTATAAATATTTTTTTGTATAATTTCAAATTCTTTACTTTGCACATATATGGATATAAAGCCGTACTAAGCGGCGTGTAAATCATTCTAATAGCTGTAGCGAGTTTTTCCGCAGCAGCATAATAACCGGTCATTGCATCGCCTAAAAACAACCCCACAATAAATGTATTGCTGCTGGTATATATCGAAACCGATACGCGCGACAGGAAAAATTCGGTGCTGCCTTTGAAATAGCCATATATACAGGCTATTCCGGGAATATGAATTTTCACCTTGAAGTATATAAATACTACCCAGATCGAGATTATTCCAGCGGTCAGATAGCCCATTGAATTGAATAATGGAACATATAAATAATCTGATTGTTCTCGTATGAAAATAAAAATAAGGGCTGTAAAAATTACTTTGGCTGTAATATTAAAAATAGTAATATGCTTCATCTTTTCCATGCCTTGAAAAAACCAGACCGGAAATAATGATTGTCCCGCAACTATGCCGAAAGCAAGGATATATATCAACCAGTCGCCTCTAAATTTATCGAAACTAAGAATAATAACCGACATAATACCAAAACTTGCCAGCATTAAAACGCCTTTTATTATCATCACTGAAATGAAAATCTCTGATATTTTAGACTTATCATCCCGATGAATTGATATTTCTCTTGTTGCCGATAAGTTAAATCCATAATCTGTAAGTATGAGGAAATACTGAATAAAAGAAACCGCAAATGCCACTAATCCGAATTTTTCCACACCCAACACTCTGACCAGATAAGGCAAAGTTATAAGCGGCAGAATGTAATTAATCACCTGTAATACGGATAAAGATACAAAATTCTCAGCCAGACGGCCAACTCCCTGACCCCTAAAATCGTTTTTCGCTTTTTCTAAAAAGCCGTTATTTAAAAACTTTTCATTCAACCAAAACATAATATCAGATTATAATGTTTTTATTAACTATTAAAGTCAAGACCTTAAACCCCTTAAATGATGGCCAAAGCACAAAAATAAGCTACTTCATATACAGGGCATTAATAATACAATCGGCGATTTTCTGTGAAGCCTTCTGAAAATACTCAGATCCAGGGGAAGAATAACTATTCCAATCAAATTCTGTGTTTCGCAAGTCAGATTTTATACAGACAACCGCTCCGCATCGCTTTAGCTCTAACCACTCAGTTTCATCGCGTAATATATATGACTTCTTACCGAAAAACGCCGCCTCTCTTTGAAGCCCGCCGGAATCGGTCATTACGCCCAATGAAGATTTCGTTAATGCCAGGCTTTCAATAATCCCAACCGGTTCGGAAATTCGGACATTTGCAATTGCCGAAAGCCGATTCATCAAACCAAATTCTTCCAATTTACCTTTTGTTCGAGGGTGTAATGGTAAAAAGATTTGCCAAGGCAAATTTTCCAATCCGGCTACCAGCGCTTGAAGGAAATCAATACTATCAGCATTTTCTGCTCGATGAACCGTAAATAAAATATAATCACCCGGCTTGAGATTATTTTCCGCAAGAAAAGAATCGATGAATTCATCATCCGGGATTATTCTATCAATTACATCATAAAGAATATCTCCGGTTAGAAATATGCCGTTCTTTATGCCCTCCGCTTTTAAATGATCAACCGAGCTTTGAGTTGGACAGCAAAATATATTTGATAAATGGTCGGTTACAACTCGATTTATCTGCTCTGGCAAATGGTTATTGTTCGAGCGAAGGCCAGCCTCAATATGCGCTAATGGAATGTTGTTTTTAGCGGCAGCAAGAGCCCCGGCAAGCGTGCTGTTGGTGTCGCCAATAACTGCTGTCATGTCGGGAGATTCCTTGACAAAAACCTTTTCAAGTTCAATCATCATGCGCCCAACCTGAGCCGCCTGGCTGTCCGAACCAATGCCAAGATGATAATCGACTTGCGGCAGATTCAACTGATGGAAAAAGACATCCGACATCTCAAAATCATAATGCTGTCCGGTATGGATGATAACTAATTTAACCTTGTCGGAAAATATCTCAACAACCGGAGCAAGTTTAATAAACTGAGGACGAGCGCCGACAACTACCGCGATTTTCTTCATTATGCTATTTATAGAATTCTCTGATTGTCTCAATCACATAAGCTTGCTGGTCTTGAGGCATCTCAGGATAAATAGGTATTGATATCACCTTCTCGGCAAGTTTTTCAGATACCGGCAAATCGCCCTTTTTATAGCCAAGGTCATTATAGCAATCTTGAAGATGCAATGGTATGGGGTAATAGGTGGCAAAACCGATCTCTTTGCTTTTTAGCTCTGCCTGCAGTTTTTCCCGGTTTTCGACAGTCAATGTATATTGATGGTAAATATGATAGTTGTAATCATTAACATAAGGCGTCCGAACCCCATTCAAACCGCTTAGCTGTTTATCATAATTATGAGCAACTTTACGCCTTCCTTCATGCCAGTCATTTAGATGTTTGAGCTTAATCAGCAGGATGGCGGCCTGTATCGTATCAAGGCGGCTATTATAACCCACAATCGAATGATAATATTTGGGTTTAGAGCCATGCACTCGAAGTATCTTTAATTTATCAGCCAACCCATCGGAGTTCGTTGCAATAATTCCGCCATCCCCGTAAGCGCCAAGGTTTTTGCTGGGGAAAAACGAGAAACCGGCGGCATCGCCTAATGTTCCCGCCAAACGGTCGTGATATTTTGCGCCAATCGCCTGCGCCGCATCCTCAACAACAGGTAGATTATGCTGCCGGGCGATTTCCATTATTCTGTCCATTTCAGCAATCTGGCCATATAGATGTACCGGCATGATAGCTTTTGTTTTGGGGGTAATTTTTGATTCGATAAGTTCCGGATTGATATTGAAAGTCTTTTCATCTATATCGCAAAAAACGGGTATTGCCCCCAAACGCGAAATAACCCCGGCAGTGGCAAAAAATGTAAAACCGGTTGTGATAACCTCATCGCCCGGTTCAACACCGCAGGCTCTAAGCGAAAGAAGCAGAGCATCCGTGCCCGAGGCTACGCCGACAGCATGTTTTGTAGTGCAATATCTTGCCAGTTCAGCTTCAAGTTGTTTGACCTCGGGACCTAAAATAAATCCGCAATGGTCAAGTACTTTTTGTATGGCTTCGTTAATCTCTTCCCTGATTGACTGATACTGAAGTTTTAAATCTAAGGGCACAACTTTCATTTTTTCTCCCAGTTTTGATTCTCAAGAAGTTGTTCATCGGGAACCTCCCGGAACTTTTTAGCGGGAATTCCTGCGACTATTGTTTTTGCAGGCGCATTAGCGGCAACCAAAGCCCCGGCGGCTATCAGACAATCTGCGCCAAGCTCCTTACCAGGCAAAATCACTGCGCCTACGCCAATCCTGCCGCCCTTTTTTACAGTTACACCCTTAAAATGTTTGAATCTTTCTTCGGTTCTGCCAACAAAATTATCGTTTGAGGTGGCAACACAAGGAGCTATAAAAACTCTATCCTCTACTTTTGAATAAGCGGTAAGATAGACATTAGTTTCGAGCTTGCAATAACAGCCGACCTCGCAGAAATTTTCAACAGCGACACCTCTGCCAATAATTGTAAAATTGCCTATCGAAACATTTTCGCGCACTGATGATAAGTCGGCTACGAGAACTTTCTCGCCAATTTTACAGCCGCGGTAGATTACTACCGATGTGCCGATAATGCAGTTATCGCCAATTGTAAGAGCCGGCAATTGCTGGTCTTTGGTAACCGCCGAATTGGCGGCTTTCATCGGGAGTTTGCCCAAAACAGTATTATCATCAATACGGACATTTGAGCCAATTTGCGTATCGGGATGAATAATGACGCCATTACCGATTATGCATCCGGCATCAATAGACACATTTGCGCCTATTACACAAAAATTTCCAAGTTTAATATCTTTAGCTATCCCTGCTGATTCAGCAATAACATTACTCATAAATTACCTACCTATTTGTAGCTTGGAACATCAACCGGTGTACCGCCTTTTTCAAGCGAACTCTGCGCGGCTTGCAGTACCGTTAAAACTTTAAGCCCATCTATCCCATCGGAACGCGGACGACTGCGTTTTTGAACGCTTTCAATAAAATGAGAACATTCCAATTTTAGCGGTTCGCCCCCGGGCACTCGGGGAATGGTTATATCACCAATTCTTAGATTAAAATACTCGGCGTAAGTTGAATAATCAAGCGCAGTATCCACACCTTTATCATAAAGCCATATCTTCTCTGAGGTTCTGGTATCATCAAAAACAACCATCTTTTTCGACCCGACAATGGTAAGCTTGCGTTCCTTATGAGGATCAAGCCAGCTAACATGCACATGTGCCATCGTCTTATCGTTGAAATGCATGGTCATAAAACATACATCCTCAATATTTTTCTGCAAATACGATGAGCCATTGGCGGTAACGCGTACAGGATATTTATCGAGCAAAAACATGATTATCGAAATATCGTGAGGCGCAAAACTCCACAGAGAATTTTCTATATCGCGAACCTTGCCAAGGTTTATTCTTGATGAATAAAGATAATAAATCTCGCCGAGAGTTCCATCATCAATGTATTTCTTTAAAAATAATGTAGTAGGATGGTATTCCATGATATGGCCAACCATTAAAATCCGTTCCTTTTTGGCCGCCAACTCAACAAGCTTTTTACCTTCATCAAGGTTTAAAACCAACGGCTTTTCCACAAAAACATCCTTGCCAGACTCAATAGCCTGTGCCGCCATTTTATAATGCATAGCCGGCGGCGTAGCAATAACAACAGCTTCAATTTTATTATCATTGAGAATATCTTCATATTTTGTAGTCAGAGATATTCCCCGAAATGTTTCAGATGCTTTTGCGCATTGCGCGTCATTAAAATCGCAAGCCATTTTTACATGGCACTTATTTAAGGATGAGAAATTGCGCAGCAGGTTTTTTCCCCATGCGCCAAGCCCAACCTGCCCAATCTCAACCGGTTTGGTCACTTTTGTCTCCCTTCTTCGATATAAAGATAGACTTTATAGCGTAGACATCTTCTTTTAGAGTGTTTGCGATATTTTCAAGATGGTGATAAATTTCTGTATCTGATTCCTTATTTCTGTCGATAAACTCCTTGAAAAATACAGTTATAAAAGTAAGAAAAAAGCAAAAAGCTCCTGCTAAAATAGACAATTTAATTCTTTTAGGCCTGCTTTTCTTTTCCGGAATTTTTGGCGGGTCGAGAATCTGTATGGTAGGCGTATTCCTTTTTTCCTGAATCTTAGCTTGTTCATGCTGCTGCGTAAGAAGTTCGAATATGGCTTCCTGTATCTTCAAATTGCGAGTTAATCTTCCCAGTTCCAATCCAAGTTCGGGCGCATCAGCCATCGACAATGAAAAAATACCTTCCTTGCCGGAATCAGATGAACCTTCTTCGAAAAGCCTGATTTGCCTTTTGATTTCTTCAATTTTTGCTTCTTTTTGTTTTATTTTAGTATGAGTAGGTAGTAATGAGTGTTTTAATACCCCAAGCTCAATCTCAGCCATAACCTGTTGGCTCTTTAAGGTTGCTAAGCTGCTGATTTGGGCTTGTACTTGTTCAAGGAGGGAAATCGCTTTGTTGTCTATTTGGAATTGCTTGTAGGCCTCCTCAGCAGAATCTAATTCGATTTTATTCTGGACTAATCGTTCCTCAATAAACTGGCGGGCCGCGGAGGCTTTCGATGTTCTAACCTTGCGATTAATATCATTTAATCCTTCAATAAATGAATTGACCAGAATCATAGCCATTTCCGGGTCTTTGTCTTCAACAAAAACTTTTATCATCCCATTTGGTTCTACACTTACTGCTACCTGACCGGCTAATCTTACTAATGCCGGTTCTATAGACTGAACTCCATAGGCTTCCATTAGGTTGTTTTTTTCGATTACACCTTCAGCGACTTCTCTACTCAATAGTATTGATGAATAAACATCCGAAAGGGTTACAAATGACGGCAGAGACATGCCGCCACCGGATAGCGCCATCCCCAATCCGCTGCCGCCTAATAATGATGAAAGACTCATTCCTGAGGATTCCCGTTCAGGGGGAAATATAGTAGCATGCGAAGTATACCATTTTGGTAAAAAAGAGGCGATTATAAAAGTAATTATGGCTGCCGCTATAAAATTAATAACAAACAAACGCCGCCACTTAATAATTACTGATAGTATATCCCATAAACCTGCTCTGGTTGTTTTTGGTGTTTCCATAGGTTCTACTTGGTAGCCTCACTAATTACAAGGTATACTGTTGCCAAGCTGGCTGTAAACGACAGCGCTTCCTTTACATATGTGAAAAACTTGCTTTTCCCTTTCTCGGGAACTATTATAATATCACCCGGCTGGATTCTTGTGCCGCGTTTAGCTTTTTTCCATTCGCCAGTTACGCCGGTAATAATCCTGATTTTGCCCTTATCTGCCCGAAAGCTATAGCCTCCTGCGAGCTTAATATAATCTTTGTAATTGAAAGCAGGGTTAAATGTCATAAATCCCGGATTTGCAACTTCGCCGGCAACATTGACAATATCGTTTACACCCGGAATAGTGATAACATCACCATTCTTTAATAAAATATCGTTTTTCCCATCACCGGAAAATAATTCCTGAAAATTAACGGACATCCGACCGGATTTTTCTCTCGATTTTATCTTGAAATAGTTATACTCCATATCAGTCATATTTGAAACGCTCATTAATTTCAAACGTTCAAATTCTTTATCAACCCCGCTAATATCAACAAACCTTGTCATTTTGGCCTCAGCTAAGGATGCCAAAGGAGTAAAACCGCCCGCTTCTTCAATTAGTTGGCTTAGGTAAGTAGATTCCGGCATAATAGCATAATAGCCCGGATTTTTTACCTCTCCTTCAATAAGTGCCTGATATTTCTCGTTAAAATTATTAATTGTTTTAATATATATGCGGTCATCAGGCATCATTTTTATATCTTGGTTTCCATCCTGCAAGTACTTTCCCAACAAGATAGTATCCCGAATAATCGTATGACCATCCAAGCCAAATCTCACCAGTTCTGCCGCAGATGAATCAACATCAAGCGTAAAACCATGCCCCAGACTAATCAAGTCTTTTAACGAATCGCGATGAGAATACTCAAAAAACCCCGGGTTTTTTACTCCGCCGAATATTCCATACATGTTTACATTTTGCTCGCGCAGCGGAATAAAAATCTCATCGCCATCGGTAAGTTTATAATTATATCTAAGATCACCGGTTTGCTCGAAAAGCAATACATCAGCGGTATCAATTGAACCATCAATATGCTTAACAATAATATTTCTATGGGAGGCAATCCCCGATGGATATATAACAGGCTGTTTTTCTTCTATATCCGAATCCAATTTTATATTCTCATCTTGTTCAACAACTTCATCAACCTCTCGTAAAAATCCTCCTGCCTTTGCGATAATTTCAGAAACCCGTGTAATGCCGTTAACTGTATATATTCCCGGAAACTTCACGGCGCCGCCAACTGATGCTCTAAAATAGCGTAAATCGCTAAGTTCGACTGAAACGCTAACGTTTTTAAATCTTTCGAGTATTTTTTTTTCGATAGTTTTTTTAGCAAATTTTAAATACATGCCCGAAACTGCAACCGGTCCAATAGTCGGGATTAACAATTTGCCCTCGGGAGAAATAGTCAGGTCATACTGGGTTTGAATATTTCCCCAGATAAATATAGTAATCTTATCGCCAGGACCTAGCTTATAAGTTCGGGGATCCACCGGTTGTTCGAGCGCTAAAATATTTTGGGGTTGCTTAACAGGGATATTGAAAATGCCTGCATCTAAAGCTATACTCTTATCAGTTTGGCCGAAAACATTAGCTGTCAAAATCAACGATATAATTATTATGATTAAAACCAATTTATCATTCCCCCTGAAAAAGTTGCCTCTTTTTTTGTTGTCAATTGAGTATTTTAATTTCAATCTGTTTCACCATCCAATTAACTGTTTGTTATTATTATGGAAACAGTCAATTTAAGTTTGTTAATATACATTCAATGGCAATCAAGTCAAGATATTTTCCTGTTGGAATTTCCTCATTTTTTTTCATAACATTGCATATCGGGTTCTGAAAAATAAAATAGCGAAACTCCTTAAAGATTAAACTTGACATGATTATCAATTTATATTATTTTTATAAATAAATCGGCCGCTATTTTAAATAATGGGCCTTTCCTCGATTTTAAATAGTTCGTTCTTTTGATAATGATGTTGTTTTTAATAAATAAAAACTGAAATGCTTAAGCTAATTTCTGTGATTTTTATTGCTGTTTTGTAATATCACATGAAAAAAATGCGCGCATTTTGAAAGGAGTATCATTATGTTCAAAAATGCTAAAGGGTTTTCTGTTTGGCTGATGATTTGGATTTTCGTTATAGCCGCATCAGCCGCGGGTTCGGAGGGCGATTTAACAACCGATATCATGATAGTTGACACCTTGTTATCGGAAGATTTTAGCGGCCCAATTGGGCCAATCATCAACAACCCAATACCGGGCTGGACAGTTAGCGACAGCGGCGTGCCCGAGTGGGATGAGACATCCTGGTCGCTTTACGACCCGCCAGCCGTTTATGAACCCTATTGGAACGGCAACCTTTGCCGAACATTTTTTGCCGGCGACAATGCAATTGCAGATTGGCTGATTTCACCTATATTCGATTGCACGGCTGAAGATTCTGTATTTTTGTCATTCAAGCAAAGCCATTCCAACAGTTCTGGCAATCCCGATACCGCGTTTGTATTCGGCTCGATAGATGGCGGCTTGAATTGGGATTATACTGTGTTTATGACCGATTCTACTATGGGAGCGCTGAATGGGCCCGACACGCAGTCAATCTATTTACCATGGGCTGATGGTGAAAGCAATGTTCAAATTGCTTTCGTCCTGAAAGGCTCGTATGTCCTGACATGGTATCTCGATGAGCCATTTGTGTTTGGCAATGTATCCGATACGCTGGTATATGAGGCTTTCAACGGCGCTTGGGGACCGTTTGGTGATAATCCACCCAACGGCTGGAAAATCGTCAATGAGGTTACGCCGGCTCCAGCGGACGGCAACGACTGGTCGAGATGGTATTATTCCACCTGGGGTGATACTATCGCCCGGGCTTATCATATACCATCTGAATATCAAAAAGAATGGCTGATTACTCCAAGTCTTTCGTTTGGTTCAACTTCTTTATGCAGTCTTTCCTTTTATGTTAATTACTGGGATGACACTTACAGCAATTTAACCGATACGGCTTTTATCTATGGTTCCACGGATAATGGACTGACATGGCCTCATGAGATAGTTGTTTATACAGCCGATGAGGGCGGCTCTAACCACGAGACAGCTTATCGGTCTTATGATATTACTTCTTGGGCGCTGGGCGAAAGTCAGGTAAAAATCGGCTTTAAGTATGTTGGCTTCGATGGCTGGTGGTGGATAATCGATGACGTTTCTGTTTCCCAGACAATCCTGCTAAGTGATAATATTGAAGCCGTATCTTTTGATTATCCAACCGATTTTATAGTTACCGAACAAAGCTATAATCCAAAAGCAACCGTTAGAAATATGGGGTCGCTTCAGCAAACTTTCGATGTTAATCTCACCGTAAAAGACCCCAGTGATATCGAAATTTACAACCAGACAGAGACCGGCATCACGCTTGATTCATTAGAAGCAACTCAGTTAACATTCACGGCTCCGTTTTCTGCCTCTGTCGAAGGCGATTATACATTCATTGTGTTGGTAATCAATCCGGGGGACGAGGCAGCCATCGATGATACCGTTTATGCGGTAATCCCCGCCTGCGAACATCAGGGAATGGGCGGGCCTGATGCATACGGCTACAGTTATTTCGATAACACAGTTGCCGGAGGTCCCGAATTCAGCTGGATTGATATTTCCGGTACCGGCACCCAGCTTAGTCCAACGGACCATTATTTTATGTCTGCCGCACTGCCTATAGGTTTCAGCTTTGAATTCTATGGCCAGTCTTATGATACTATGTGGGTCAACTCGCATGGTTCGGTTCATCTGGGCGTTCGCGATGTCTGGCTTGGCACCAATGATTGCCCCTTACCGGATACCTCATCGCCGCATGCCCCAATGGCGCTGGTTTTCTGGGATTTTCTGCATGTTCAATATGAAATCGGGCAGGGAGTATATTACCAATATTTTGATGAACCTGATATTGATTACACTGTCATTCAATGGAAAACTTCCATAATGAATGAACTGAGCGATTCGCTTGAATTCGAATTAGTATTATTCGAGGATGGGAAATTGCTGTATCAGTATAATTACCTTGCCGAAAGCATATCGAGCGGACTGGGACAGGAGGCGACAATTGGCTTGGAATACGAATTTATTCCATCCGGTTTAAGCTATCTGTGCAATGACGACAACCCGGCTAACCGGCTGTTCGGCGGCTTAGCCGTTGAATGGATTGCCGATACATCATCCACCGGAACAATTGCCGGCTTGGTTGCCGATGCGTCATCCGGCGATTCCTTAGAGGGTGTTTATGTTGTTGCAGCAGGTATGCGCGATGATACCTATACTGACGAGAATGGAGAATATGAACTGGCATCATTAGCCCCCGGCATGTATGAAGTCTCATTTTCATTAGCCGGTTATGCAGACACTACATTTACCAATATCGAGGTTATCGCCGGCAGTATCACTCATCTTGATGTCCAGATGCAAGCGTCCGGCTACGCCTATTTGCCCGGCGATGCTAATATGTCCTTAGGTTTATGGCCGCCAAGAACAATCGGCGGCGATGTTACCTTCCTGGTTAACTACTTCAAGGGTTCATCAGCTTCGGTTCAATGCTTGATGAATAACCCATCGGCTGGCAATCCATACTTCTGGGCTTCAGCGGATGCTAATGGCGACTGTATTGTAATGGGCAGCGACGTGGTTAAGTTGGTAAACTACTTCAGAGGTACAACAACGCTATCGTATTGTGCTGATTATCCACCATGCTGGTTTACAACCGGTGAAGCTGAAGCTGACGGTCAACCGGTTGGCTGGCCGAACTGTCAAAGTCCGCCAACACCGGCAGTTCCAGGCTCGGTAATTCAACTAAAGCCGATTACTGAATAGTTATTATCCTGATTTAAGCTAAATAATAGCCGCTCGATAGATTTCGAGCGGCTATTTTAATAATTAAGCATATAATCTTCGATAATCATTGAATTATCCGATAAAATTGATTATAAGCATCTTTAGGGCACAAATAATGTGTCCTTACGTATGAAAAAGATGATGAAAATAATCAACCTTTCAATACTGATAATGCTGACAGCCGCATGTCTTTGCTATGGCGAAAACAAGGATGATAAGCCTATAGATTTGATTCATGCAGATAAATTCTTATCAAGCGGCGAGGATATAAACAACATCTTAAACCTTTTCGGCAATGTGCATCTTAGACATGGCACCGCCGATATGTTCTCCGAAAGGGTTATCTGGTATAAAAAAACGGATGTTGTAGTTTTTATCGACTCAGTCAAATTAATTGACGGTTCACGCACGCTAAAATGTCAACAATTAACTTACTATCGGCGAACGGGGCTGGCTAAGGCTGTCGATGATGTTGAGATTACAGATAAATTCGAGCAATTGCTTTTAACTGCTGATACGGTGGTTTTTCAAAAGGATATCGATAATTTTACCGCTACCGGCGAGCCGGTGTTTACGGTTTATCCCGATGATGATTCGGCAAGAATGGTAATAGTCGGCGACAGCATTATCTATAACAGCGAACAAAAGACAGGGGAAGCTGTTAATAATGTCAAGATAACTCGCCGCAACATGATTGCCGATTGTGACAAAGCTGATTTTTTCGATTCGGGTCAAAGGATTGTGCTTAACGGCGATCCGATTGTTACCCATAATGAAAATGTACTCAAAGGCGACCAGATAGAATTACAGACGCTTGATAGGATATTAATAGGAATGCTTATCGAGGGCAATGCCAGTGCCGCCTATCGTTCACAACCGGATAGCACCATTGAGGAATACACCAATGCAACCCTCAAGGGAAAACAACTTGAAGCGTATTTCGATAATGATGAATTAACGAAAGCCGTGATGAGGCGCAACGCAGTCAGCCATTATATTCCAGCGCCTAATGATTCGACGGCCAATGGACAAAATACAGCCAGCGGCGATTCAATTACTCTTTTCTTCAAAGAATCCGATGTCTGCCGGATTCTGATAATCGGCGGCGCCGAGGGGAAATACACCGAAGAAAAAATTCTGGATACCGGCGAAGTTGAACCTGAAACCACTTACTATGATGCTCATGAAATCGATTATGATGTTGACAATAAATTGATAAAGCTTAAAAACAACAGCCGGTTGAGATACCAGGCAATGACTCTTAAATCAGGCTTAATAGATTTTGATATCAATGAAGCCATTATGATTGCCACCGGATTTATCGAGCAATCCGATTCCGGCGATACTCTGGTTCAGACGCCGGTATTAAGCGAAAGCGGCGATGAATTATATGGGCAGCGTATGGCCTATAATATTAAAACCCGCAGAGGCAAAGTCGAGCTTGGAAAAACAGAGTTCGACAATGGTTTTTATCATGGCAAAGAGTTAAGGCAGGTCGAAAAGGATGTTTTGTTTGTATCATCCGGCGAATATACTACCTGCGATTTAGAGCATCCCCATTTTCATTTCTATTGTCATAGGATGAAAATGGTTTCCAAAGATAAGGTAATTGCCAAACCGGTAATACTTTTTATAGGTCCGCTGCCGGTATTCATTATCCCCTACTATATATTTCCTATCAGCAAAGGCAGGCATTCCGGTTTTTTAACATTTAACATGAGCAATATTGAAAGCCAGAATAGATTTATAAGAAACTTCGGCTATTATTGGGCTGCCTCCGATTACTGGGATATTAAATCAAGTCTTGATTTTGATGAAAACAAAAGCATTCGCATAAATAGTTCGATTAATTACGCGCTCCGTTATGTTCTTTCCGGCAGAGTAAGCGGTTCATTTTCGCGTCAGACAAGCTGGAGCGGCTATGAGAGGAATGTTAATGTTGGTTGGGGCATAAATTTCTCTCACAACCAGCCCCTAACCGAAACGATGAATTTAAAAGCCGGCGGTTCTTTTCAATCAAGCAAAGACTATAATATTGACAACAGCTACGATCAGGATGAAAGACTGAGACGTACTGTGCGCGCTAATGCCAGCCTCAGCAAAAGATGGAAAAATGAATCGGCTGCGATAGCCTTAGATCAGAATTGGAACCTTGATACCGATGTAAAAACGCAACTTTTGCCAACGATTACATTTTCACGTAAATCGATGCAGATATTTCCGCCGCCATCGAAGAAAACAAATATACGGGTATTGCCTTGGGAAGAACAACCTGAGGAGGACAGCCAGAAATGGTACAATTCGATATATTTCAAAATCAGCAGCAAACTTCAGAACCGCCATCATCAAAGCAAAAAGTCGGATTCTCTTGTTGCGGATTATCTCGATTGGGAGAAATATAAAACAATTAACAGCCAGGTAAATTTGTCGGCTCCTCAGAAATTATTCGGGGCGATAACTTTAAACCCAGCTATTGTAATAAAACAGACGTTTTACAAAATCGATAAGCTTCATGCCGCCGATACTGCTGATGCTAAAGTTGCTACCGATGGTTATTATAGTCGGGAGGTCTGGTCAACATCGCTTACAGCTAATACGAACCTGTATGGCACGGTTTATCCCAATATATTTTATATCACCGGGCTTCGGCATGTGATGACACCCTCGATAAGCTACAGTTATGCGCCAAAAACCGAACGCAATAAGGAATATTACGATTTTACGAGAGTTGGCTCTTCCTCAAGCCGAAGAAAAAGTATGAGTTTTGGCTTAGGTAATCTATTTCAGATGAAAATCAAATCGGGCGAAGCCGAGAAGAAAATTGATTTGTTCAGATTAAGCTCATCTGTCAGCTATGATTTTGAAAAAGATGAGCAAAGATGGAGCAACCTTTCAAGCTCGATAAACAGCAGCGCCCTTAAATATATCCAACTCAGCTTTAGCGCTGTTCATGATTTCTATGATGAACAAACTAAAGAATTACGGGCACTGGATCCCTGGCTGAAAAGCCTGTCGGGTTCTATGTCTTTTTCACAGAGATTTGTTATATTCGGAAAAAGACGCGAGAGCGAAAGCGGGTTTGGCTTTGGTGATGAAGACACTTTAAGCTTTAATGATGAAACTGAGCGTCCCCTGCCGAGAGCCAACAATAGAGATATGCTTTCTAATAAGGATACCGAAACAGCAATTAAAATAAGCCTTTCTCACAGATATACAGAACAGCGCAGTATGGGAAAAACAACCTCCAAAACCAGGTGGCTAAGTGCGGCATTCGATCTTGCGCTGACAGCTGGTTGGCATATGACATTGGATTTGCAGTATGATATGGAAACGAAAAGAACCAATTATCCCAAGTTTACTCTTGAACGTAATCTTCATTGCTGGGCAGGAGAATTTATATGGCGGCCATCCGGGACGCTGGCCGGTTATTATCTTAGGATATACATATTGCAATTGCCGGATATAAAAATCGAGAAATCGGTCGGCGATGTCAGACCCGGTCGTTGATAGCATTTTTTGACCATGATTTTCCAATTGGGCAAAATAAATTTAATTGAAGCAGTTGAGATTTAATCTGGCGTTTATGGTATAATCACTGTCAATAGATAATATGTGCTGGCAAAAGTAGGTCGAGTCCGCTTGGGACCTGAATCGCCAGTTAAATAGGTCAAACCTCAAGTAGGCTTGACTTACTGGGTTGGCATCCGCCAGAGCTGTCGGAAATAACTTCCGATAGCACAAAAATAACAATTTATGCAGGTTGTAGTGAAGCGTGGACTGCTGACTTTATTGACAGGCAAAATATGTCAGTTTATCCGCCTTAGGCGGACTACGAACCGATATAACATAAAAATTCACAAATTTTATCATGCAATAGCAGAAGTTTTTCTTATATCAGAGTTGGCAGAAGTAACTTCCGACAGCACAAAAATAATTGCGGTTAATGAATTGGCACTAAGGCTCGCAGGCGCAGATATATCCCTGCAAGCCATCCGGTTTGGGAAATAGCCCGGATTGACAACCTTTATCTTGACATATTCGCTAAATTTTGGTAATCAATAACAGTGTGAATAGTAATTGTCATGTAAGAACATGGAACAGAAAATAATTAACGAGGTAAAATAAAATGATGAAAAAGAATTTGATAATAGCGATAATTTCCACTGCTTTATTGGCAATATTTATTTCGGGCTGCGCCACGCGCCGCCAGATGGCTGAAACAAGTATTGAGTTGAATGAACTGCAGCGTGAACACCGACTGATTATGGCAACCTTACAGAAAATTGATTCGCTTATAGTTGAACAGAGCAAAGGCTCTAAAAAGCTGAACGCCGATTTGAAAATGAGCATGTCGGCGCTTGAGGAAAGAATGCTGTTGGTAGAATCCAACCTCGAGGATGCCGTTGGCATGATTAACAGGTCTGTGGAGATGATGGATTCTAAAAGCCCCGGGCCAAATGTTAAGAATCAGTCTGATTCAACAAAAACAAGCGGCGAAATTGACCATCAGAAAGTTTATAAAATAGCTTATCAAGACGTGATTAAGGGCAATTATAAAATGGCTGTAAAAGGTTTTGAGAACTATCTCCAATTATACCCGAAAACCACGTTGGCTGATAATGCTGTTTACTGGATTGGTGAATGTTATTATATTCAGAAAGATTACACAAAATCACAGAGTTGGTATAACAAGCTGATTGAGGATTACCCCAAATCCGAACACATGGCTTCAGCTAAGCTCAAATTGGGCATGTCATTATATAAGAAAAGGTATAGAACCAAAGCTAAGCAATACTTTCAGGATGTAGTTAATGATTTCCCCGGTACCGATGAAGCTAATCAGGCTGCCGAGATGCTTCAGGGATACAAACGATAGAATTGCGATTTTGCAACTTTTATTAGACGAAGATATTTTTCCTAACTGTAAATTGTTGCGCAGCAATCAACGTGTATATTCACGTTCTGGCTCTTGATGATAACATGTATTTCCCTGACTATAATTTTAATTCGATATCAATACACATTTGCATAAAAATAGCCTCCCGGAAAAGTGAAGTATTAGATAACTGCACTACTGTCCGGGCTTTTGTCCGCCTTTGGCGGATGCTATAGTGATGTCATTCCCCCGCCGCGGCGGGGGAAAGACGTAAATGGATAATCATCGAATTAAAATCAATTTCTCAAATCTTATCCCGAAATATTTAACAAAATAAAAAATGAAATATCAATGTTAACTGGAATCGTCCAACATCTTGCTGCTGCTTAGATTATAATTCAAGAAAGTTTCGCTTTACTATATTATTGAAGAACTAAATCGAAAAGACCGGACAGTAGTGATTTATTTTGTAGTTCTACTGCAAAATCTGGGGTTAAATCGTTTTATTTCAATCGCGATTTAATCCATTGGACTTGAGCACCATAAAAGTATATATTATCACCAAAATACAGGCGCAGGTATTAGCCTGTCACAGGTAATTAATTAAATATGAAATAAATGCTCAAACAGGGAGGATTAGTGAAATACATACCGGAGCCATTTAAGATTAAAACAGTCGAACCAATCAAAGTTACTACAAAAAATGAACGGAAAAAAGCCATAGAAGAAGCGGGATATAACACCTTTCTTTTAAAAAGCGTGGATGTATATATCGACCTGCTGACAGATAGCGGTACAAGCGCTATGAGCGATGCCCAATGGGCGGCTATGCAGCTTGGGGATGAAGCATATGCCGGCAGCCGGAATTTCTATGACCTTGAGCAAGCGGTGCAAGATGTATACGGCTACAAGTATTTCGTGCCAACCCATCAGGGGCGCGCTGCTGAACATATTATGTCGAAACTGCTAATTAAAAAGGGCGATCACATTCCGGGAAATATGTATTTTACAACAACGCGCCTGCATCAGGAATTGGCTGGCGGCAAATTTGTGGATGTTATTATCGACGAAGCCCACGACCCAGCGAATCCTTTCCCTTTCAAGGGCAATGTTGATATCAATAAAATGCAGCGGCTTGTCGATAAAGTCGGCGCTGATAAAATCCCCTATATCAGCTATGAGACATGCGTAAATATGGCTGGTGGACAGCCTATATCAATTGCCAACATCAGAGAACTGCGCAAGTTTTGTGACAAATATGATATCAAAATCATGCTCGACAATACTCGAACCGTTGAAAATGCCTATTTCATACAAAAGCGCGAGGATGGTTATGCTAATAAATCCATAAAAGAAATTGTCAAGGAAATATGTTCATATACCGATGGCTGTACCTGTTCCTCTAAGAAAGATTGTTTGGTGAATATTGGCGGTTTCCTGGCAATGAATGATGAGGATTTCTTTATCGATGCTAAAGCGCAGGTGGTAATATTCGAGGGGCTTCACACTTATGGCGGCATGAGCGGGCGCGATATGGCGGCTTTGGCACAGGGTATCAGGGAATCGGTAGCCACTGATGATTATATCAAATATCGCGTTGAACAGACCAACTATCTGGGAGAAATTCTGACAGAGGGCGGCGTACCTCATGTTATCCCTCATGGCGGCCATGCTATATTCCTTGACGCTAAATCCTTTTTGCCGCATATCGAGCAGGAGCAGTTTCCAGCTCAGGCGCTGGCGGCGGCAATCTATGTTGAAACCGGCGTGCGGGCAATGGAGCGCGGCAATGTTTCGGCAGGCCGCAACCCGGAAACCGGCGAAAATTTCAAGCCAAAACTCGAACTTGTCCGTCTGACTATCCCAAGGCGCGTATATACTCAGAGCCATCTCGATTATGCCGCTGAGGGTATAATTAACCTTTACAATAAACGAGACCAGATTCGCGGACTTAAGTTTGTATTCGAACCGAAGCTGTTAAGATTCTTCCAGGCGCGGTTTGAACAAATATAAATAGTAATTGTGCTGTTTAGTAAATATTGGCAGTGTTAGATCTATAGTGGGGCGTCCGACAGCTACCGGATGCCCTCTTTTTTCAATTTTCCGTGAAATTATCTTTGATTCATACGTATCATTAAATCGATTAATTGCAATATCTTGTATGATAGTCAATGGTATAATAAATTACTGATATTAGTTTTAAAAATATTGATATTACCTGCCCATATTCACCAACCCGCCAAAAACCGTTGATAAAATGTTAATCGAATGTGGTTGATATTTAGCTATTTTTAATATAAAATCTATATACATAATAAGGAGAATATCATGGCAGAATCTCTAAAAAACAAAAACATCCTGCTTGGCATATCCGGCGGTATCGCCGCCTTTAAGATTTGCGAGCTTTTGCGGCTATTGGTCAAAGCCGGCGCCAAGGTGCGAGTGGTAATGACTGAATCGGCATCAAAATTCGTTGCGCCGCTGACATTCTCAGCCTTAGGCGCCGAATCGGTCTCTACCAACATGTGGGACCCCAACCGCGACAGCCTTCAACATGTGAACTGGGCTGATTGGGCTGATATTATTGTAATAGCTCCCGCTACTGCAAACATAATAGCCAAAATGGCATCAGGTATCGCCGATGATGCGCTATCCACTCAGCTTTTGGCTTTCGATGGTGCCAAGCTTATCGCCCCCGCTATGAATGTGAAGATGTGGCAAAACTATGCCACCCAGCGCAACATTAACGAATTGAAAAAACATAATATTCAATTTATCGGACCTACCAAAGGTCATCTCGCTAATATGGCAATCGCAGAGGGGCGGATGGTTGAACCTGATGAGATTTTCAAGCGGTTAAAATCGATGATTCGGGGAAGGGATGATTTAGCTGGCTATAAAATTTTAGTAACTGCCGGACCTACAGTCGAACCGCTTGACCCGGTTAGATTCATTTCCAATCGGTCATCCGGCAAGATGGGCTATGCAATCGCTGAGGCATTGAAAGACCGCGGCGCTGAGGTAATATTAGTATCCGGGCCGGTTTCAATTAAGGCGCCCCTTGACGTTGAGGTTATGCCGGTCGAAACCACCGAGCAGATGAAGACAGCGGTAGATAGATATTACAACACCGTCGATTCCGTATTTATGACAGCCGCTGTAGCTGATTATAAACCAAAAGTATATTCAAAACAGAAAATCAAGAAAAGTAAACAGAACTTATCCCTGCTGTTAGTAAAGAATCCCGATATACTAAGCGCGCTTGCCTCAAAACGTAACCGGAAAATATTAGTAGGCTTTGCGCTCGAAACTGAAAATCTTAAAGCCGCCGCCAAACGGAAAATGCTCGATAAGAAACTCGATATAATTGTTGCCAATAATCCCACCCAAAAAGGTGTCGAGTTTGGCTCTGATTTCAATAAAGCTGTTATTTTTATCAGGGGGAAAAAGCCTGTTGATTTGCAGGTTATGCCCAAAATCGAACTGGCGCATGTGATAATAGATGAACTGGTCAAATTATTTAAAGACAGAAAAAAATAATGCAGGATGGTATCGATATAATGCTTCGCCGTTATTTGGAACAACGGCTTGAACTTGGCGAAAAAGTTATCTATCGGCCTTTCGATATGGAAATGCCCGAACCTGAAATTGTCGAAAATAATGTACTCAATGAGGATACTATGCTCAGCATAGATGAATTTAAAAAAGCGGAAAGTCTCGATAAGTTGTTCGAAACAATCTGCGAATGCCAGAAATGCGAGCTGGGTAAAAGCCGTATAAATTTTGTCTTTGGCGAGGGCAATCCTCGGGCGGAGATAATGTTTGTAGGCGAGGCGCCCGGCGCGGATGAGGACAGGCAGGGCCGGCCATTTGTTGGCCGCGCCGGAAAACTTCTGGATAAAATACTAAATGCTATGAAATTAAGCCGAGATGATATTTATATCGCCAATATTCTCAAGTGTCGTCCTCCGCAAAATCGCGACCCGCTTGCAGAGGAAGCGCAAACCTGCGAACCATTCCTTCACCATCAAATAAAGCTGATTAAGCCGAAAATAATCTGCTGCCTTGGACGCATCGCCGCTCAAAGACTTCTGCAAACAAAAATGACTCTGGGCAAGATGCGCAATCAGTGGTTTGATTATCAGGGAACGATACTCATGGTAACATATCACCCTGCGGCTTTGCTTCGCTCAAATCAGTATAAGCGGCCGCTATGGGATGATATGCAAAAAATGTTAAAAAAATTAGAGGAGTTGAAGCAATAAATGGCTGAGGCAATTGAAAAAATACCTCCTCAGGCAATAGAGGCCGAACAATCTGTATTAGGGGCAATGCTGTTATCCAAGGATGCGATTGACAGCGCAATTGAGCTGCTAAACGAAAGGTATTTCTACCGTCCCGCACATAGGAAGATATTTAAGGTTATAGCCGATCTCTATGACAGAAATGAGCCGGCTGATTTGGTCACTGTGTCGGAGGAATTGGCTAACCGCGGTCAGCTTGAGGATATCGGAGGACGGGCTTATCTGGCGGGATTAACAGAGGCATCGCCAAGCATAGCTAATGTTGGATATCATTCCAAAATAGTGTTGGATAAAGCCACCTTGAACAGTTTAATTGGTGCCGCTAATACTATTTTATCCCGCGTATATGATCAAACGCAGGATGTCGACGATTTATTAGATTCCGCCGAGCAGGAAATTTTCTCGATAAAAGAGGATAAAATGAAAAGCGGCGCGGTGCCTATCAGCGATGTTTTGCATGAAACTTTTAAAACAATCGAAAGCTACAGCGAACGTAAAGGAAACTTAACCGGAGTACCCAGCGGATTTATCGATTTGGATAATTTGACGTCAGGGTTTCAAAAATCGGATTTGATTATAATAGCTTGCCGGCCATCTGTTGGGAAAACAGCTTTCAGTCTTAATATAGCCGAGCATGTGGCTGTCGAAAATAAAATTCCGGTACTGTTGTTTTCACTGGAAATGTCAAAAGAGCAAATCGCTCAGCGTCTTCTTTGCAGTCGGGCAAGAATATCATCCCATCTCGTGAGAATAGGCAAGCTGGCTGATAATCAATGGACTAACTTATCAATTGCCGTGGGACCATTGTCTGAGGCGCCGATTTATATAGATGATACGCCTGTATTGAGCGTCCTTGAGATGAGAGCCAAAGCCAGACGGTTAAAATCCAGGGAAAACCTTGGCTTAGTTGTAGTGGATTACCTTCAGCTTGTTCAGGAACCCAGACACTCTGAAAGCCGTCAGCAGGCAATTTCATATATATCAAGGTCATTAAAAGCAATGGCGCGCGAGTTGAAAGTGCCGATTATTGCGCTATCGCAGTTGTCCCGTCAGATTGAAATGCGCGGCAAGGATGCCAAGCCGCAGTTGTCGGACTTGAGAGAATCGGGCGCGCTGGAACAGGATGCGGATGTTGTCATATTCATCCATCGCCCCCGGGATGATGAGGGACACTGGGGACCGGAAGCGGAGATAATGCTCAGCAAGCAGAGGAATGGTCCAACCGGGACGATTGACCTTACGTTTATAAAGGACTATGCGCGGTTTGAGTTGGTTGATAGGTTCCATGAATATTCGGAGCCGTAGTTAGCTATATCTTGCTTATATGTGTTGTCGGAAGTTGCTTCCGACAATCTCTGGCATAAGAAAAACTTATGCCAGCACAGGCAAGGGTTCCTGACAATTGAAAAAATAGGCAGAAGTCGGTCGCCGCGGCGACCTGCCCTACTTAATGCAGAGCTGTTTGGGCAGGTCGTAGTGAAACGTGACCTGCCGGTTTTCTTGTCAAGCAAGGTGTGTCAGTTCATGCTCCGCTGCGAATTGCTACACAGCAATTTCTGTGGATATTTTAAATTGACATATATGATTATTTATGCTAAAATAAAAGCATGATTAGATTACTAATAATAAGTCTGTGCCTTATCGGATTGTTAATCGGATGCGGCTCTCAATCACCGCGGGAAGTTGCCATGGAATTTATCGGCTCTGTAATTGAGGATGATTCGCTGGCTATCGAGGAGCATTTCGATGTTGACAGTATGGTCAAACGTAGAATGCAGGAAGTTCCGCCGATTGATTCAACCGAAACGCCGGAATATTTTCGCAATCGGATTATCCAAAACCTCACCGGTGATGGCGGTACTCGCGCTTTCTGGAAAAGAGTAACCGCAGTTATCAATCAGGAGCTTATTGTGGGCGATACTGCGGAGGTCGAGCTGACTCTTCTTGATAAGGAATACGGTAAAACGCATTATTCAAAATTATACCTTTATAAGTCAGATAAAGGTTGGCGGGTTTTCTATTTTCTATGAAAATCGTTACAGCATTAGCCGGCGCATTTTTAGCGGCGGTTCTCCTTCTTTTCATAGTAGATATATACACTCCGGATCAAACCATTATAGACCTGCCATTGTTGATAATATTTTTTATTGTCTGGAGTGTCGGTTTTGGCTATGCCACCATTGAAGCTAATCTCAAGAAAAAAATAGTCGCGGTTTTAATAATCGAGGGGATAGCTTTAACCGGAATGGCAGGATATTATATTATCGCCAGGGATTTCAATCAGTATATTTTTCATTTTACCGTTGGCGTTTTGGTTATAATATTGATGTTTTTTCTGAAAGATAAAAAGAGCTGATATTAAGGGCGATTCATATTGGCGCACGAGGACGTACGCCAACCACAGAGTATTGACGCGTGTGGAGTGTTCCAACCACAAATCAATCTCCAATCCCCAGATACGGCACCGCATTCAAATCAAGCGGCGAGGATTTGCCCTGCTCAAGATAGTATCCCCCGACTGCGGCTATCATGGCGGCATTGTCGGTACATAAACCAGCGCCAGGAAAAAAGACCTGCACGCCATCCGTCATATCTCGAACCATCTCCTGCAGACGTTTGTTCATAGCCACGCCGCCGCAAACCGATATTTTGTCAACCTGCAGATTACGGCAGGCAGCAACTGCCTTAGCCGCCAACACCTCGCAAACCGCTTCCTGAAACGAGGCGCAGATATCGGCGAGATGCTTGCTTATAAATTCATCGCTTTTATCTTTTAAATAAACAGCCACAGCAGTTTTCAAACCCGAAAACGAGAATTCATAAGAATCTTTGCCCATATACGCTCGCGGAAATTTAAAGAAGTTTCGATCGCCGCCGCTTGACTCTTTCTCAATCGCTGGACCGCCGGGATAGCCAAGTTTTAAAAGTTTCGCTATTTTATCGAAAGCTTCACCGGGAGCGTCATCGCGGGTTTTCCCCAAAAGCTTATAATCGCCCCAATCCCTAACCAGTACTAAATTGGCATGACCGCCAGATACTATCAAGGCAATAAACGGCGGCTGGCATTCTGAGTATTGCAGACGGTTTGAAAATATATGACCCTCTAAATGATTTACCCCATAGAACGGCTTGCCCAATACTTGCGCCATCGATTTCACAAATGTCAATCCCACCAATAAGCCGCCGACCAAACCGGGACCGTAAGTTACCGCATAACCGTCAATATCGCTAAGGCTGCAACCGCTTTTGTCCAAAGCCTCATCTACGATGCCAACAAGTTTTTTTATATGCTCACGGGATGCCAGTTCGGGCACTACACCGCCAAACTTTTTATGAATTAATTGTGAATAAATAACATTTGATAGAAGCGTTCGGGGCGTTTGTAAAACTGAGGCGGCAGTCTCATCGCAGGATGTTTCAATGCCAAGTATAAGCATTGTATTACTCTTGTCGAATCAGCTCAAAATCGCAAACATGCACGCCAATAAAATTTATACCCACACCGGTCATTTCGGCGGAATTAGTCATCTGTTCACGGGATAATTTTTCCGAATAAGCTCCGGGCTTGGTATACTCACAAAGGTCAATGATAAGTCGAATATCATCAAAATACAGCAGCTTGAATAATTTCTTGCCGCTGGCGGTGATCTGCACTATTGCCGATTTCTGACTGGTATCGGTCAGTACAAGGCTATCGGGAATATTAATATAATCTATATCAACAGTAATATTTTTATTGAACTGCTGTTCGGTTGTAAGATGAAACCATAGCGCTAATGCCAACAGTAAACCGCCAAGTTTCCAGCCGGGATTTTTTAAAAAATTTATTTTCACTGTATATACTTGGACTACTTATTTGAATATTTCAGAATTCGGCCAAATGATACTTCGCCGTTATCAATTCTAATCGAGAATCCGCACTCATGATTTGTGCAAACCCAAGCTTTATACCGAATCTCTGAACCATCACGGCCATAGTCTGATAAGGGAATAAGCACGCCTTTCCCACACTTTAAACAATCTGGATATCTATCCAATTTTGCCTCCCGACAAAAGGTTAATAATTATAGATAGTATAGGGTATGGATTGTGTCAAGGTTTTTTGATAAGTATTAACAGGAATTATAATAAAAAAACAAGCCCAATTTTCAATCGCCGCGGCCCGGCGAATCCCATAAAAATCGAACCATGCCCCTGCTTGTGCCCAGCCAAAGATAGTTGCCATCAATTATAAGAGAATTGATGTAATCGGTCGGAAGGCCATCGGCAGTAGTGTAAAGGCGGGTTTCTTCATCGGCTTTTCTGTATCGCCAGAGACCGATAGAGGTCGCTGCCCAAATATACTTATCATTGCTGCATACTTCATTTATTTGCCATCTGTCAGCGTAGGAATGGTCGGTCGCCACACTGCTGGTGTCCGCCCTGACATCAATTATAACAACCCCGAATCTGGCGCCAAAATACAGATATCTGCCATCAGAGAAAATATCATTCACACCGTAGGCCAAATCATGCGTCGGCGTATCAATTTTTCTGAATTTCAAATGGGTAGAATCATAACAAAAAGCGCCATCATGAGTGGCAATATACAGGCATCCATTGAACTTTAGAAGGTCGTTTACCTGAAAACCCCGCAAATGGTATTCATCCGATAAAGGGGTTTTAAACGATGAATCAGGCATATCTCCATCTGTGGGAACAATGCCCAGGCCGTTTTTTGTGCCAGCATAAATAAACCCGCCATACTCCGCCAACGACAGGATATATCTTGAGGGCAGACTTGAAAATGTCTGCAATGAATTATTGCCATTGATGCGAACTAAGCCTTCTGGAGTTCCCAGCCAGACATGATTGCCTGTTTGTATGCCTGAGGTTAGCTCGGAGCTGTTTAAACCCCAGACGAACTCAGGCTCAAAATATTCCCACTCCTGAGTATCTAAGCTGTATTTGGTTATTGCTTTCTCGCTCAGCATATAATCGCTGCCCATCCAGATATCATTGCCGATTCTTATTAGCCTTGATATATTGTAGTTGAACGGCCCGAACGGCATTAATTCGATTTTCTGATAGCGTGTATTCAGAATCGCCGGTCCCAAGCCCCAGGTGCCGATATACATTAAGTCGTCAATGTCCTCAAACCCGACCATAATTGAAAACCTACGCATATAAGGGTCAGTGATATAGCCATTCATGTAGTCATATCCAAACGGTGTGAACAGGCTGGTAAAACGCGATGGAGTCCAGCTATTTCTTACCAGACTGTCCGGGAAATCAGACGCTGGATACCATTCCGCGAAAGTGATATTGTATTTAGCGGCTCCTTTGTCGGTTAATGCCCAAAGCTCGTCGTAATTGGGTTCATAAGCCAGCCTATGTATCTTATTCGAGGGCAAACCGCCGGTAGTGGTTAAGGGATACAGCCATTTATCCATAAATCTATCATACCGGATTATCCCGCCGGTAGTGCCGAAATAGACAACTCGCTGGTCGGCGGCGATTGAGGTGATATATTTAAAATTTGTATAGCCGACCCAATCGCCCTGCTCGTAATCGATAGCAGATGAAATAGTCGAATTGAGCAAAAGTATGATAGTGATAAAAGATGTCTGAGCAAGTTTTTTTATCATGCTTTAAGAATATGTAATTTGATTAAGAGATACAACTGTTTTAATGAAATTTTATGTGTGTAAAATATTAAGCGAACAGATTATTATGCAAATTTCTGAGCGATAGCGGCGGCGCTAAATAACACTTTCGATGTTTGCAGTAGTCCTAATTATCATAAAATCTATTTTGTTATTAGAAATCGGTTTATGACCTCATGGACAATAATATGGTAGAAACAATATCAGGAACCAAGCAAGAATAAAGAGTGTTTTTGTGCTGTCGGAAGTTACTTCCGACAGTTCTGGCAATCGCTGCTATTGGGAATCCTCCTGCTATTTAGTATCTTCTCCCGATAGTCTTGCGCCTTCTTCAGCTTCTTAGAGACGCGCTTGGCAACTTCTTTGGATACCTCATAATCCAGAATCTCATTGAAATATTCTAAAGCCTTGCCATTTTCTCGTTGCCAGTAATGAGCCACCCCCAGACAATAGCCGGCAAGAATGAGATTATAGTAATTCTGGCCGCCTTTACGGATAAGCCCCTCGCGTATAAGGGTAAATTTTTCGATTGTTCGCCGCGCATCGCCTCTTTTAAAATTGGCGATTGCGTTAGGCCATAAAACAGTGCGGCCATCGATACCTTGTTTGATTAAGCTGTCGGTTAAGGCGGCCGCTTGGCGGTATTCTTTGCGATCAATATAAATCCAACTTAATCCTAAGGCGGCGGCAGTCGAGGACAACCGCGATTTCTCTATCGCCAGCTTAAGTTCCTCAATCCCCTGCTCTCGTCTATCGGATATGAAAGGCAGGTTCCTGATTATACCAAGTTTTGCCGAACGCCAGTAATGAAGATTCCCCAAGCCAAGACAAGCATCATAGAAAAGAGAATCCTGCTTATAGGCATCATCAAAAAATTTGCCAGCTTTCAGTCCTTTAGTTATAGCCTGATACCAACTGCCGTGATTCCCCTCCCAGACAGCTAAGTAGCCCAAGGCGGTGCCTTTAAAAAACAAACCCCATTTATCATCAGGATTTCGCTTTAGAAATTTATCCAACCCGGCTAATGAAGTGTCAATCAGGGCTATGAAATTATCTTTTTTTTTGTAGTCTTCATCATCGGTCATTTCGGTAAAAACAATTCCCGCTTTAATTACATAAGCCGGCCAATAACCGCTATGCATGATTATCAGGCTGTCGATACAGGTTAAGGCAGTTTCAAAACTATCTCTATAGACTGAGGTCAATGCTTTATCGAGCATTGCCGCTTGAAGACTATCCGGTTGAAGAGAATGTATCGATGTCGCTGAGCGACCTGCCCGACAACTACCGCATAGAAAACACAGGAGTATCAGCGTAGGTAATACATATGTTTTAATAGCATTCACAAACAATAAATATACTATCCTATGCTTCAAAGATTTTATCATTATTACTTAAAGCTCTCGTGTTTTTCGAATCAAGAATTATTGTCGAAAAAATACATTCATGCATCTCTGAATATTCCCATCAGGTGATTGCATCAGTTCTCTATTATATAATGACTCAATCGACTGGATACAGTTAAGCCTTGAAGGGAAAGTGCATTGGTTTGCATATGAATTCGATAATATCCATGTCATAAGCTTAGATAATAATAAAAATTGTTCAATTTAAAAGCAATATTTTTTTTTACTGTTTCAAAGTTAAATATCATCAGACTTTTGACGAAATATTACAAGAAAGCAGTATCTAATCTGTAAACAAACTTCGGAGGCACCATGATAAACATCATCGTAGTGGATGATGATAAAGCGCTGCGTAAGAATCTCGCTTTTTATCTTAAAAGTCAAAGTTATGAAGTCGATACTGCCGAATCCGGTGAAGAAGCTATAGAGCTTTCTAAGAATAAGTTTTATGACATTTTAATATCTGATATAAAAATGAATAAGATGTCAGGTTTTGAGTTGATGAAGAAGGTTAAAAATATTCATCCGGCTGCTGAAATTATATTAATTACAGGTTATGGCAATATTCCCATGGCTGTAGATGCTATTCAGGGGGGAGCGGCGGATTTTATATGCAAGCCGTTTGAATTCGGAAACCTGCTAACTCGAATTGAAAGTATTATCAAGCGAAGGGAACACAAGGTAACATCTACGGATAAATATGATAAGCTTATAACCAAGTCGCAGAAGATGCAGGATGTGCTGAATTTAGCTGCCAAAGCGTCTGGAACCGAGGTGGCGGTTCTAATTGAAGGCGAGTCCGGAACCGGCAAGGAATTAATAGCCAGAGCTATTCATGGACGGTCAAATCGCAAGGATTTCCCTTTTAAGATAGTTGAATGTTCTACCATGAATGAGAAAGACCTTCAAGCGGAGCTTTTCGGCAACTGGGAAGATAATGATTACGCTGGTATGATTGTTCAGGCAAACAACGGCACTCTGTTTATTAAGGACATAGAACTATTATCTGCTAATCTTCAAGCATCATTCTTAAGATATATTCAGGATGGATTTTATACAATCCCCAGCAAGAACCAAAAAATTAAATCTGATGTTAGAATAATCTGTTCCTGCACAAAAAGTTTGAGAAAAATAGCTTCTGCCCATCAATTCCGTGAAGATTTATTTTATGCTATAAATATTATGTCAATCTATACTCCGCCGCTGCGAAATCGCATAGCTGATATTTTCCCTCTTGTAAATCATTTTCTTGAGAAATACAGCGCTAAATTCAATAAAAATGTCAAAGCGATAGCGCCGGATATTCTGGCGTGGATGCAGACATATCAATGGCCGGGTAATGTTGCGGAACTGGAAAACAGTATTGCGCGCGCTTGCGCTTTATCAAATTCTGAGATAATCGATGAATCGTTAATCTTTACATTGCCGCGAGACCGACCAGTATCTGAGGAAGAACAAGGATTTCTAAATATTACCCTTAAAGACAACCAAAAAGCCTTGATATTGAAAGCCCTAAAACAGAATACCGGCAACTATACACGTACCGCTCAACAACTTGGAATCTCTCGAACTACGCTCTGGCGACGCATGAAAAAATTTAAAATCGAAGAGAAATTAATTACATAGTATTGTGATGATATTTCGTGCTGTCGGAAGTTGCCTCCGACAGCACGGTATGTTGATAAAACCCGCCCCAACTGGAAAGTCGGGGCTATTAAATTTTTACTAAAGCACTAGCCACTTAATAGTCGAGGCTTTCCAGCCTCGACTTTTTACATGGCATTAAAAATTCTATCAATACAACCTTTTGTTTACAATCTGATCGCTAAAAGCGAACAAACCCGACTCCTGCTTTTTATATTTGCAGGTAATTTATATTAATTCAAGTTTTTCGGTACATCTGGAAAATCTTGTATAAATCCAAGATGTATTGGATATAACCTATAATATCCAACGCCTTTCAATGTACATTTTTCATCAATTGTTTCATTCGCTGCAACATGTAACCCTATGTTATAACCCATAATAACTAACCTGCAGGGATATCGCCAAGTGGATTTTATTTAAGGGTATGTCTTTTGAATCATTCCTTTATGAATGCAAGCAAAGGAGTGGCGATGAAAATGAAATTTACGCTTATAATGGAAGACTTGATTCTGGATGAAAGCAAGGTTGATAATATGATTATTGACTGGGTAGAAGATGTTTCACAACAGCAAGTTTTGGAAATGTCGCATGAGTGGATTACCTCAAAGAATTTTCTCACCGAGAAAATGATTGGGTTGATAAAAGTTGGCGAATCCTCATTGACAATAGAACCTGTTGACGAGGGGTTAATCTAATGGAACGGTTCGTGTGGTTTTTAGATGAGATTGTGGGTCAATTTAAGGCTGTCGAAAATACCCTTCAATCACTAATGGCGAAAATTCCATTTATCGGTTCTTTGGCGGCCGAATATTGCAGTCTGATTATGTTGGTATTTATGATGACTTTAGCTGTGTTTATATTGCGGCCGCTGGTTAAATGGTCGCTAATGGTTATTATTGTAGGCGCAATACTAGCCGGCGCAATATCCTACTTTTCCGGATTAGCGTTTTGGGGAGTGCTGCCTGTTACTGCCTTAGGTGCAACTATTGTAATGTTTGTAAATAAATTTGTAATGGAATAACTATTATGTATAGCAAAAAAAGAAAAAAGAAATGTCCATTTTGCCAGGGCATAGCTACTAAGGTATACGGCGATTATGTATGTAAAAGCTGCGGCGCGATTTTGAATTTTAATGCTATAAACACTGATTCGGTAAATGTTATTTTTCAGATTTACCAAAAATAGACGCGCTTAATAAATAAAAAGTTAGCCGTTCTCATTTAAACGCTTGGTTCATCTTAGAAGATGTTTAATGCCAGAACCGGGCTATAATCAAGACACTTTACATTTGTGATAGAAACATATATACTTATTCCGATTATTGAATTTGCGACTAAATACAAAGTGATAGGTTAGTTCTGAATATGTTTGGCATCATAGCGATATTAATAAGCGCCGCCGCTGTCTCAAGCTATATCAACCATCGATTCATTAAACTGCCGACAACTATAGGCCTGATGGTTATCGGCCTGTCTATGTCTTTGGCGGTTGTATTGCTAAGTGTTCTGGGTGTCGATTTTAGAAGCTCTATCGGTGGATTTTTAGAACAAATTGATTTTAGCGAAGCTCTTATGAAGGGGATGTTGAGCTTCTTGCTTTTCGCTGGCGCTCTAAAAATTAACCTGAATGACCTTGCCAGCCAGAAATTTATTATTGGCGCACTGGCAACTTTTGGAGTGGTCGCCGCTACATTTATAATCGGAACTGCGCTATTTTTTATATTGAAATTGATTAACTTAGCCATCCCCTATTCATACTGCTTAGTATTTGGAGCGTTAATTTCCCCGACCGACCCGGTGGCCGTGCTGGCTATACTCAAGACGGTAAAAGTGCCAAAATCCTTAGCGACTAAGATAGCCGGCGAATCGTTGTTTAATGACGGCATTGGTGTTGTTGTATTTATCGTGATGGCTGGTATTGCGGCCAGCGGCGGTTCGGTTTCAGCCGGGCATGTTGCCTTACTGCTTGTTCAAGAGGCGTTGGGCGGCGTTGTGTTTGGATTGTTGCTGGGATGGATTGTTTACCGTCTGCTAAAAAGCGTTGATGACCACTCGGTGGAAGTTCTTTTAACGCTGGCTTTAGTATGCGGCGGGTATGCGCTGGCGATGAGCCTGCATATCTCCGGCCCTATTGCGATAGTAGTAGCGGGACTGCTGATTGGCAATTACGGACGACAGTTTGCTATGTCTGATTCTACCCGCGACCATTTGGATAAATTCTGGGAGCTAATCGATGAAATCCTCAATGCGGTGCTGTTCATTTTAATTGGTTTTGAGGTTTTGGTGCTTTCGTTCACTATGGATTATTTCATTGTCGGATTAATCGCTATTCCGGTAACGCTTGCCGCCCGGTTTATCAGCGTATGGTTAGCAATAACGGTATTGAAATTCAAACGGGAATTTACCCGAAACGTTGTTCTGATTTTAACCTGGGGAGGATTGCGCGGCGGTATTTCTATTGCGTTGGCATTATCATTATCTGCAGGCCAGGCAAGAGACTTGATTGTATCGATTACTTATATAATTGTTGTATTCTCGATTTTAGTACAGGGTCTAACGATAAAAAGCGTACTCCGACGTTTACTGCCTTCCCAATGATTTTTATAGATAAGCTGAGGTTTGATATGACAAAATTAACTGAATTCAATGGCTTCCTTAAGGGTAGTACATTGGCACTTCACTTAACAGGTGGATAAAAAATTTATCTATCAATCAGGATGGAACGGAGTGACATCCTGAGGGTTTGGCAATCTTACCGGGATAGATAATGATTATGTAAATGATCTGATATTTTGCAGGTGCTGAATTGGCAGGTCTCGTCCACCGCTTAGCATTACAACCCAACAACAATCATCGGCGTATATGTTGGTCCTCGCCGCGATAGGTCGGACTTGAATACAACAACCTCGCTAACCTCAAAAACATCCGACTCAAATTCGGTCTCCTGAAGCTCATCGATAAATGCCTCCAAACCTTTCGGATATTTGATTCTGCCGATAGTCAAATGCGCTGAGAATGGCTTATCGCTCTTGCCAAAACCGCCCTGACGGCAGGCAGACTCCACCTGATAAGCCAGCTCTTTAAGATCATCCATGTCGCCAGCCGCGCCAACCCAGACAACGCGCGGTCTTCTTATATTCGGGAAACATCCCAAGCTGGATAATTTAATTGAAAACGGTTTGATATTCTTCAGATTTTCCGCAAGTATGTTTTCGAGATTACTTATCGAATCACTTTCAATATCGCCTAAAAAGCGAATGGTAAAATGCAGGTTAGCCGCTTTTACCCAGCGTACGCCGTCAGCATGCGGTTTTAAACCCACGATTAGCTTATCGACCTCACGCTTGAGAGCATCCGGGATTTTTACCGCGATAAAAGTGCGTATCTTGGCCATGGGGTAAGGATAGCATATTATATTTATTGATTCAAGGTAAAAAATGTGTCAATGCAAATTGGCGCACGAGGACGTATGCCAACCACAAAAATGGCGCACGAGGACGTATGCCAACCACAATTTATTACCGCATAAAAAAAGTCCGCCATTCGACGGACTAATTCGCTGATGCGGCATTTATCCCTACTGGCTATATCGAGGGAAATAAATAATACTTTAATTTCCTGATTCTATATTTGCAAATCATCCCTGATTTCAGTTAGACATCGACAGAAAGCATCAATTTCCACATCGGTATGAGTGGCCATCGCCGTAATACGTATCCCCCATCGCTTATCGGGACTTACCGGCACCACAAAATATCCTCGCCGGTGAAGTTCATCTATAATCAGACTTGTCTTTTCCTTACTGCTAAAATATACATTTATAATATGACTGCCGGAAGAATTAATCTCAAACCCGGAGCGTTTCAAGTTTATATATATTTGTTGGATGTTTTTTCTCATTCGCGCAACCAATTCAGGTTCTCGTTTGAGAATCTTTAAACTCGATAAAGAAGCGGCGGCGATTGGCGCAGCAATCGATGTTGAATACTTATATGCTCTCAGCGGTCCGGACAACATCTTGCCAGCCTCCTCAGAAAATGTCAGAAACCCTCCCTGAGAACCCAGCGCCTTGGAAAATGTGCCCATTATAAAATCAGCGGTTCCGGTAAGAGAATATAGCTCCTCAAGCCCTCTGCCGGTTTTTCCAATACAGCCGGTAGCATGCGCCTCATCGAGAATCAGGTGAAAATGATACTTGCTTTTTAAACGGGCAATCTTATCCAGGGGCAGAATATCGCCATTAACCGTAAACGCCGAGCAGCTGGCTGCTATTTTTCGGGATTTACCGCTCTTTTTTAATAAAGCCTCGAGGTGTGTCAAATCAAGATGACGATATATATTCACCGGACAACCTGACAGTCTGATGCCATCAATAATAGAGGGATGATTGCTCTCATCGCTGAAAAATATAGTATCATTATCACTCAAACTTTGATGCAAAGCCGTATTGGCGGCATAGCCCGAGGGGAAAATCACAGCCTTTTCACGATGTTTAAAATCCGCAATCTCATCCGCAAGTTTATCATGAATAATTGTTGTACCCGAGGTCAAGGGCGCGCCGCCGGTGCCGATTCCATAATTTTGGGCAGCCTCTGTAAATGTTTTTATAACCTCCGGGTGATGCGATAAGCCTAAATAGTCATTACTGGAAAATATTATAAGCTTTTTACCATTGATGGTTATATATTGAGCCTGGCGAGATTCTAAAGAATTCCTCACTATATTCCTCCCGTTTAAATATCGCTTTATTCGACTATCGGGTCAAGCATGATTTTAATTGACTTTGAAATAATTATTTATAATATTTCAACATTATGGTTGAATGTTAAATTTAACGATAGAGGTTGAAAATGAAAGGTCTTAAACCGGAAGACATAAAAGTAATTGTTGCCACCGATTGTGGTTCTACAACTACAAAAGCGATTTTAATTGAATACCGCGATGGCGAATATCGTCTTATAGTACGCGGCGAAGCTCCAACAACAGTGGAAGCTCCTTTCGAGGATGTTACAATGGGAGCATTAAATGCTATTGGCGAAGTCGAGGAACTTTCAGGCAGAAAAATTCTTGGTAAAGACAACAAGATTACTTCTCCCGCCAAAGGAAATATCGGTACGGATATTTATATATCAACATCTTCTGCCGGCGGTGGTTTGCAGATGATGGTTGCCGGTGTTGTTCGGTCGATGACAGCCGAGTCTGCTGAAAGGGCTGCTATGACCGCCGGCGCTATTGTCATGGATGTTATTGCCTCCAATGATAAACGATTGCCTCATCAGCAGATAGAACGAATACGCCACCTTCGCCCCGATATGATACTGCTATCAGGCGGCATCGATGGCGGCACTACGACTCATGTAGCCGAATTAGCTGAACTTATAAGCGCGGCCGACCCAAAACCCCGTCTCGGCTCAGGTTATAATTTGCCTGTTATTTATGCCGGCAATGTTGATGCCCGTAGGGCGGTTACTGAAACTCTCAAGGATAAAACCGCGCTTGATATTGTCGATAATCTGCGTCCTGTTCTCGAACGTGAAAATCTTCTGCCGGCGCGCGAAAAAATTCATGACTTGTTCATGGAACACGTTATGGCTCAAGCTCCGGGATATTCCAAGCTTATGACTTGGACTGATGCTCCGATTATGCCCACACCTGGCGCGGTTGGATTGATTATTAAAACAATCGCTGACATTGAGAATATTGAAGTTGTGGGCGTTGATATTGGCGGCGCAACCACAGATATTTTCAGCGTTTTTCGCCCGGATGGTAAAGAGGGAATATTTAACCGAACTGTTTCGGCTAACCTCGGTATGAGTTACTCGGTTTCAAATGTTTTTGCTGAAGCGACACTGCCTAATGTCATGCGCTGGGTGCCGTTTGATGTGGATGAGCGTGAAATCCGCAATAGAATTAAAAACAAGATGATTAGGCCGACGACTATTCCGCAATCATTAGAGGAATTGATTATTGAACAGGCTATTGCTAAGGAGGCATTACGGCTGGCGTTTATTCAACATAGATCATTTGCTACCGTGCTTAAAGGCGTCCAGCAGCAGCGAACTATTGCTGATGCTTTCGAGCAATCGACATCCGGCGCTTCCTTGGTAAACATGATGAGCCTTGATATGTTGGTTGGTTCCGGCGGCGTGTTGTCGCATGCCCCTCGCCGTCAACAGGCAGCGCTGATGACTATTGACGCATTTTTACCTATGGGCATTACCCGCTTGGCAGTCGATTCAATATTTATGATGCCTCAGCTTGGCGTGCTTTCGAGCCTGCATGAGAAAGCCGCAACCGAGGTGTTTAATAAAGATTGCCTAATTCATCTTGGTACTGTTGTCGCTCCGGTTGGCGAGGGCAAAGAGGGGAAAGAGATATTAAGTTACAATATTGAACTCCCTGACGGCAAAGTTGAAAAAGGCGATATTGCATTCGGTCAGATGAAATTAATTAAGCTGGGTATCGGCGATGACGGCATTCCGTTAAAAGCGAAAGCCGAGTTGACGCCTGCTCGCGGCTTTGATTTGGGCAATGGCAAGGGCAACAAAATTGAGGGGCAGCTATCAGGCGGCGTGGTTGGCATAATTCTTGATGGCCGCGGTCGCCCGTTTAACCTTCCTGCCGATGCTAAGACCCGCGTAAACAAGCTTAAAGATTGGATGCTTGAGCTGGATATTTATCCGGAGGATAGTCTAATTAAATTGATTGAACAGTATTAAGTTAATTTATTGATTTGAATATTCTAACGCCATCTCTTAATATAGAGGGATGGCGTTTTTTTTATTAATTCTTCACGGAGAACTACATGCTAATAAAAGACCTGAAAAACTGCCCGGAGATAATCGCCGGCGATAATACGCAATTAAGAGAACTTCTAAATCCATTAAACGATAATGTAAATATCAGATACAGTTTAGCCCAAGCTGTCGTAAAACCCGGCAATACCACTTTAGCCCACAGATTAAAATCATCTGAGTTGTACTATATTCTTGAAGGCGAGGGTGAAATGTATATTGATGACGAGGTGGAAAAAGTAGCTTCCGGGCAGGCAATTTATATCCCTCCTGATTCGAATCAGAAAATAACAAACACTGGTTCAACTGATCTTATCTTTATTTGCATTGTCGATCCGGCTTGGCGGTTCGATGATGAGGAAGTATTAGATTAGGTTGAATAAAAAAGGGATTATTATCCAAGAATTGGCAGTTGAAAAACTGATATATTTATATAACGTGCTATAAGCTGTATGACAGTATTGTTGTTAAATGCAAGCTTCGATTTTATTTATCGATAACGGTTTCTTTGAGATGATTAGCCGCATCAATAATGGGACAGCCGATGCCCTTTTCGGTTTGTTTAAATGCCCTGGCTCTGAAAGGATCGCGGATAACTTTGCCAACGCGTTTGCAGTTGAAAGTTTCTTGTATAAGTTTAGCTGTAGATAAATTGACATTATCAGAATTTGTAGCCGCAATAAAGGCATCCTCGCTTGAGAAATTTATTTTCTTATAGATTTCTAAATCGGTACCCGAACCGACAATTTTCTGACCTTTGAATGCATTCCTGAGCCTTCTAAAGCCGCTCTCTTCTAAATCTATTACAATAATTTCATGACCTTCTATCTCCAGATCATGTGCCAACTCGCTTGCTATTTTTGATGCTCCCACAATAACAACTCTCAAAAAATACCTCCCGTATGATAATAACTGCTTATAATTTATCGGCAATATTTATGAAATATCAACAACTTATCGCTAATTGCCGCATTTAACTGATGCTTTTATTTTGGGGAAATGCTTAACAATCAGGCTGTTTAAGACAACTAAACCATATTATTCACAAATCCTAATCTGTGCTTTTTCTGCCAGAACTGTCGGAAGTAACTTCCGATAGCACAAAAACACTCTGTATTTATAATTGGTTACTGATATTGTTTCTATCATATTATTGTCTTTGAGATTAAAAACTGATTTCTAATAACAAAATTGATTTTATAAATAATTCTGTCTAAAAAATATAATGCAAGGAAAAATATTTACAATAAAGCCTTGACATTTATTTTGTAATTAATTATCTCCCAAAGTGATGTTTGGCTATTAAGTGAAAATCATCACAAGCTGAGTTGAGAGGTTAGATGGGTTTCGGTTATGGCATAATCGCTTTATTTATCTTGGTTGGGATACTGTTTGTATTAGTTGTTGTTTTCTTTGCCAGTCTTTTACGTCCCAAGCGTCCCAATAAGAATAAATTAGAGAATTATGAGTGTGGCGAACGTCCAATTGATGGTGCATGGATTCAATACAATTCCGGTTTTTATATTTTTGCCTTAATATTCGTGATATTTGATGTTGAGGTAGTTTTTTTATTCCCCTGGGCGGTTGCCTTTAAACAACTCTCCCAGCCCAACCAACTTGGTCTTTTTATGTTGGTAGAGGCATTTATTTTCATATTTATTCTAATTGTTGGTCTAATCTACGCTTGGAAAAAAGGAGCCTTAAAATGGGTATAATTGAAAAGGTTCCAACATATCTCGAAAAAATACCAGGCGGAGGGATAGTAGTTGCTTCGGTTGAGTCGGTTCTCAATAATTCAAGGGCGCATTCTCAATGGTATTTGCTGTTTGGCTTGGCTTGCTGCGCTATTGAGATGATGGCTACCGGCGCTTCCCGCTACGATTTTGACCGTCTGGGCATGATTTTTCGTGCCTCACCCCGCCAAGCTGATTTAATGATGGTTTGCGGTACTGTAACTCATAAAATGGGCAAGCGGGTTAAAATCCTTTATGATCAGATGTCCGACCCGAAATATGTTTTAGCTATGGGCGGATGCGCCAGCAATGGCGGCCCGTTTTATTATGATTGCTACTCAGTGTTAAAAGGTGTAGATAAGGTAATACCTGTTGATGTTTACATTCCCGGCTGTCCTCCTCGCCCGGAAGCGCTTATGCAGGGCACATTGAAAATGAGAGAAGTTATCAAGAACCAGAAAATCAAAGATTTCCTCGGCGATAAACCGATGCAATCATAGCAATAATAAATGACTAAAGAAGAGATTGAAAAAAAAATAACGCTGGATTTCAAAGACCGCGTTGAAATTCAGGAGACCAACCAACCAGAGCCGTTTGTTTATATTTCCAAAGATAAATATATAGAATTCTGCCAATATCTTAAAAATGATACCGACTTGTCATTCGAGTTCCTTTTTCAGCTTGGCGGCTCTCATTTTGAGGATAGGTTCGAGGTCTTTCTCTGTCTTAGTTCTCATAAACATCGGCATGAAATTGTTGTGAAAGTAAAATTGCCGGCTGATAATCCGGAAATAAATTCAGTTATAAATATATGGCGGGTTGCTGATTTCTTTGAACTTGAGGTAATGGAACTGTTTGGCATCATGGTTGTAGATCATCCTAATCCCCGTCATCTGTTATTAATTGAGGAATGGGATTATGGTTATCCGATGAGGAAAGGCTGGACAGGACCTGATTTTATTCCAATGCCTGATAAATCCAAGAGCGCAGAATGAGTGATCTAATTAAAGATATACAGCATAATGAAGATGAATTTATAATCAATATGGGGCCACAGCACCCCTCCACTCATGGTGTGCTGCGTCTTATCCTTAAGATGAAGGGCGAATTCATTATGGATTTAATTCCTGATGTTGGGTTTCTTCATCGTTCATTGGAAAAAATAGCTGAGAACCGCACTTATGCTCAGTTTATGCCGTTTACCGACCGAGTTGACTATTGCGCCTCCATACCCTGCAATTTTGCCTGGGCGGTTGCAGTGGAGAAGCTTGCTGAAATCGAGATACCCGACAGAGCGCAGTATTTGCGGGTTATTATGGCTGAGTTGAATCGAATTGCCTCGCATCTTGTTTGGCTTGGCACAATGTCGCTCGATTTAGGCGCGTTTACTCCGTTTCTGTATGCTTTCCGCGAACGGGAACAGATTCTGGATATGTTCGAGATGACTTGCGGTCAGAGGCTTACATATAATTATATGAGAATCGGCGGAGTATCCAAGGATGTGCCGCCTAAATTTTATAAAAGATGTAAAGACTTCACTGTAGATTTTCGCAAGAAAGTTGATGATTATGAGGCTCTTTTAACATATAACCCGATATTCTTAACCCGCACCAAAAATGTCGCTATTTTACCTGTTGATGATGCTCTTAATTATGGTGCCAGCGGACCAACAATAAGGGCATCCGGACATGATTGGGACCTGCGAAAGACTCATCCATATTCATCTTATGATAAATTTAATTTTGAAATCCCGACCGGAAAAACCGGCGATGTTTGGGATAGATATTTAGTTCGCATCCGCGAGATGCGTATATGCTGTGATATTATCGATCAGGCATTAGAGGGATTGCCTGAAGGTCCGATAATGGCGAGAGTGCCGAAAATGTTTAAGCCCAAGCCAAACGAGGTATATTCGCGAATCGAAGCTCCGCGCGGCGAGATGGGCTATTATATTATCTCGGATGGCACAACAAAGCCATACCGGGTGAAAATCCGCACAGCCTCATTTGCCCATGTTCAGCTTATGAATTATCTATGCAAGGGCTGGAAAATAGCCGACTTGGTGGCGATTTTCGGTTCGCTGGATATTGTTCTGCCGGAGGTTGACCGTTAATGCTGGAATTAACTGGGATTCTGCAATGGGTTGTTAGTATTGTTGTCGGCATCTCCGAATCATTGGGCTTGCCGGCTATTGTATCTGATATAGTGTTGATGCTCCTAACTATTGTTGCGATTGTTGTATTCTTATTGATAATGTGCTTATTCTTGGTCTGGTGGGAACGAAAAGTTTCGGCTCATATTCAGGATAGATTAGGACCAATGATGGCTGGCTGGCATGGTTGGTATCAGACTATCGCGGATGCCCTTAAACTATTGCAAAAAGAAGATATAATCGTTAAATCGGCAGATAGAAAAGTGCATTTCTGGGCACCGGTAATAGTTTTCACTGTTTGTTTGGCGGCTTATGCTGTTATACCATTCGGCAAAGGATTAATCGCCTCTGATGTGAGCATCGGCTTATTATATATACTTGCTATTACAAGCTTTACTGTTATCGCCCTGCTGATGGCGGGCTGGGGCTCCAATAATAAATATGCTCTTCTTGGCGGTATGCGTTCTGCAGCGCAGATAGTTTCCTATGAGGTGCCGCTTACTCTTTCGGTGCTTGGCGTTGTCTTGATGTCGGGTTCGCTTTCGATGTATCATTTTGTTGAAGTTCAGACTGATTGTTTCTGGAACTGGTATATCTGGCCTCAGCTTCTCGGATTTTTCATATATATTAGCGCGGCTACGGCCGAATTGAACCGAACACCGTTCGACCTTCCCGAAGCTGAACAGGAATTAGTTGCCGGCTTTAATATCGAGTATTCGGGCATGAAGTTCGCCATGTTCTTCCTTGCCGAATTTTTGAATATGTTTACCGCTTCGGCGATTGCCACTACTTTATTTTTAGGAGGCTGGCAGCCGCCATTACCGGGACTGGATTTTATCCCGTCATATTTATGGTTTATAGGCAAATCATTGTTTTTAGTTTTTGTAATTATGTGGTTTAAGTGGACTTATCCTCGTTTAAGGGTTGACCATCTGATGGCATTCGCCTGGAAGATTCTATTGCCCTTAGCGTTTGTTAATATAATTCTTACAGCTTTGGGAGTTTATTTCTTTTAGTTATGGCATTTGTAGGAGAATTTTTCAGCGGAATATACAACCTGTATTTGGGGTTGAAAACCACCCTTAAATATCTGCCGGGACGAGCGATTACCATTCAGTATCCCAAAGAAAAGATGGAGATGTTCGAGCGTTTCCGGGGGATGCCGGTATTGCTGTCAAATCTTGAAACCGGCAAGCTTAACTGCAATGCCTGCTTGCTTTGCCAGAAAGCCTGCCCGGTTGGCGCGATTACGATAAAACAGGCTGAGGACAAAGATCCGGATACCGGCAAACGCTACCCTGTGCGTTTTGAGTTGAATACGCTAATATGCTGTTTCTGCGGATTATGCGAGGAAGCCTGCAATTTCGATGCGATAAAGATGTCTGGCAAATATGAGTTTGCCACTACTAATAAGGAAGAATTGTTTTACGACATGAAAAAGCTTCAGGAAGTCGGTCGTGATGTGAAATACACGCCTAAGAAAAAACGTCCGGCAAGAAAACCAGCTGATAAAACCGACAAGAAACCAGAAGCTAAATCCGAACCTACACCTGATGATGCTAAAGACACAAAACCGGATAAACCTCAAAATCCGGAGGATAAGCAATGAACCTCGCAATCTTTTATGTTTTAGCAATTATGGCCGGCGTTTCCGCACTTATGGTTGTAACATTGAAAAATATATTTCATTCGGCCTTGTTTTTAGTGTTGACCCTTTTTTCGGTGGCTGGGATATATGTGCTTTTGGGCGCCGAGTTCTTAGCCGGTGTTCAGGTTTTGATATATGTGGGCGCGATTACAATATTAATGATATTTGCTATTATGCTGACTTATCAGATTAACAATAAAAGCATAAAACAGGTAAATGAGCAGGTTGTACCGGCAAGTCTGATTGTTTTGATATTTTTTGGGATGTCCTTATTTACATTATTCAAAACAGGCTGGTCGGTCGGCGATGGAAGTTTGCCTGAACGTAATACATTCGAGCTTGGCAGGCAGTTGCTATCAACATATGTGGTCCCTTTTGAGGTTGTTTCGATAGTCCTTCTCGTGGCGCTAATCGGGGCGATAATTATCGCCCGTCAGGATAAACAGAAGGAGAATTGATAATGGAACCGACCTTGACTCATTTCTTAGTATTGGGCGCAGTTCTCTTCGCATTGGGGATATTTGGAATTCTTACTCGCCGCAATGCTATTGGTATATTGATGGCGATTGAATTATTGTTCAATGCCGCAGGAATCAATTTTGTGGCATTTACAAAGTTTATAGCCCCGGAGGGTATCGCGGGGCATGTGTTTACTGTTTTTATTATTACTATCGCTGCCGCTGAGGCCGCTGTTGGCTTGGCGATTGTGATGTTAGTTTATCGTAATTTTAAAGGCATTGAAGTAGACAAAATTAATTTCATGAAATGGTAGGCTGAAAATGACAGAATACAGTTGGCTGATACCGTTATTCCCCCTATTCGGGTTCATAATGATTATATTTTTCCTGAATCGCAACAATAAGCTATCAAGTTATTTCAGCATCGCTATGGTTTTGATATCATTTATCCTATCGGTAAAAGTATTATTTGAGGTTTTAGCTCATCCTACCCCTTATATGATGTTTGTCGACTGGCTTGTCTGGAGCGATTTTATTCTGCCAATGGGCATATATATCGACCCGTTAGCGGCGGTGATGCTGATTGTCGTAACTGTTGTATCATCGCTGGTTCATATATACTCAGTCGGCTATATGCACGGCGACCCGCGGTTTGCCAGATTCTTTGCTTATCTTGGGTTGTTCACATTCTCGATGCTTGGCTTGGTAATTGCCGGTTCGTATGTCTTAGTGTTAGTTTTCTGGGAATTAGTGGGCCTTACATCTTATTTATTGATTGGCTTCTATTTCGAGAAAGATTCAGCCGCCAATGCTGGCAAGAAAGCATTTATTACAACTAAATTAGCCGATCTTGGCTTCACTGTTGGTTTAGTGCTTATGATATTCGCAATTGGCACCGCTACATTGCCTGAAGTGAATCAGAAAATAGAAAGCCTCAAAGTTGCCGCCGGAATTGTTGATGAAAGCTCCGGCCATCACGGTTCGAGTGAAGCGGCTCATAATAGCGGAGTTGTTAATGCCGCCGAAGTTGAGCATTATGGCGAGGAAAATACTAACAATGAACCTGAAAATATAGTTAGAGACACTCTCGTTCCGGGTTTTGAAAAAGCTGACCATGGCCATCATGGTTCTGAGACCGTAGAGCATGAGATTGAAGATACTCCTCATACCGCTGCAACTATCGATGAATCGATGACCAAGGAAGAAGCCAACCATACTCTTTGGTTAATCGGCATCGCCGGATTGCTGATGTTTATGGGCGCTTGCGGCAAATCGGCGCAATTCCCGTTCCATGTCTGGCTTCCGGATGCTATGGAGGGTCCGACACCTGTTTCCGCATTGATTCATGCCGCTACAATGGTCGCCGCCGGTGTGTATTTAACCGCGCGATTAATGGGGATAATACTGGCATTTGAAACTATGGCTATGGTAGTGGCGACAATAGGCGCAATCACGGCTTTTATGGCGGCTTCTATCGGCTTAGTTCAAAACGACATCAAACGCGTGCTGGCGTTCTCGACAGTTTCTCAGCTTGGCTACATGATGATGGCGCTTGGTCTTGGCGGTTATGCTGCCGGCACTTTCCATCTTTTCACTCATGCCTTTTTCAAATCCTTGCTGTTTTTAGCTGCCGGTTCGGTCATTCATGCCGTGCATACTAATAGTATTCAGGAAATGGGCGGTCTTCATAGCAAAATGAAGATTACATCGATAACGTTTTTAATCGCTTCTTTGTCGATTTCAGGAATTTTCCCGCTATCGGGTTTCTGGTCTAAAGATGAAATATTCGCAGTGGCTTTCGAAGGCGGCCATTATATTTTCTTGGCCGTAGGTTTAGCGGCGGCTTTCATGACAGCCTTTTATATGTTCCGTCTCTATTTTATGACCTTTACCGGCAAGCCGCGAGACCAGCATGCTTATGACCATGCTCACGAATCGCCATACAGCATGACTGTGCCGCTGATGATATTGGCTTTCTTAGCGGTATTTGCCGGCTGGTGGGGTATTCCCTGGCTAAATGCAAATTACGCCAGCTTCGTGTTTTTTGGCCATCCCCATCATGCGGTTCCGAATCTGCTTCTTATGGGATTCTCGTTAGTTTTAGCTCTTTCCGGTATATGGCTTGCGTATATGATGTATTACAAGAAATCCATTTCTTATGAGGCAATGGGCGCAAGATTCAAAACGATTTATATATTATTATACAATAAATATTATTTCGATGAGCTTTACATGGCAACCATCATTAATCCCGTCTATTACATTATGGAGAAAGTATTCAGATTCGATGTGTTGGTTATTGATGGCGCTGTAAATGGCGTAGGCAAATTAACGCTCTTATGGTCACGGGCTAAAGAGCGTTTTGATACATATGTAATAGATGGCGCCGTCAATGGAGCAGGTTATTTATCGCTGGCTATGGGCAGGATTATCAGAAAAACCCAGACCGGTCAGCTTCAAACTTATGCTCTGGTGATATTTTTGGGCGCAATAATATTGATTTTCATGAAATATGTTTGATAGAGGAGGAATCAAGTGGATTTTCCAATACTTACTTTTTTAACCTTTTTCCCGCTTTTGGGCATGATAGCAGTAATGCTTTTGCCAAAAAACAGCGACCGTTCAGTCAAATGGACTGCCGTATTCTTTTCGTTTGTTCCTTTGGTTGCCTCCGTTTTTCTTGTAGCAAATTATGATTACACGGTTTCGACAATACAATTCATTGAAAGATACACTTGGTTTCCTCAGGTCAACATTAATTATTTTATGGGTGCTGATGGTTTATCTGTGCCGATGCTGTTTCTAACAGCTTTACTATCATTTATATCGATAATAGTCTCGTTCGGCATCAAAGAGCGAGTGAAAGAGTATTTCGCCTGGTTTTTACTTTTAGAGGTTGGCATGATGGGCGTGTTTTGCGCGCTCGACTTTTTCCTTTTCTATTTATTCTGGGAAATCATGTTGGTGCCGATGTACTTTCTTATCGGTGTTTGGGGTGGTCCAAGACGAGAATATGCGGCTATTAAGTTCTTTTTATATACGTTATTTGGGTCGGTTTTCATGCTGATTGGTATTCTGGCGTTGTATTTCACAACCGGCACGCTTGATATGATGGAATTAATAGCCAACAACTACCTGTATACACGCACTTTCCAGCTCTGGATTTTTGCCGCCTTCTTTATCGGTTTTGCAATTAAGGTTCCTGTCTGGCCGTTCCATACATGGCTTCCGGATGCTCACGTTGAGGCGCCAACCGCTGTTTCGGTGATTCTGGCTGGTATCCTTCTGAAAATGGGAACATACGGCATTCTGCGCATCAGCTATCCAATGTTTCCCGAGGCAACGGTTTATTTTGCGAAATGGATTGCGGTTTTGGGCATGATAGGCATTATATATGGCGCTTTAGTATCGATGGCACAGAAAGATTTGAAGAAGCTGGTGGCATATTCGTCGGTTTCGCACATGGGGTTTTGCTTACTGGGCATGGCCGCCATCAATACGGTGGGAATATCCGGCTGCTTATTTCAGATGTTTTCGCATGGCGTAATTACAGGCGCCCTATTTATTTTAGTGGGCGTAATTTATGATAGAGCCCATACTCGTGAGATTGCCGCTTTCGGAGGGCTTGGCGCAAAGCTTCCGGTTTACACAGGCATATTCGTTTTGTTTGGCATGGCAGCGCTTGGCTTGCCAAGCATGTCCGGGTTTGTTTCCGAGTTTATGATATTTGTTGGTTCGTTTACCTCGGTATATGTTCCCACTTGGATGGTTATAGTATCCGTGCTCGGCGTTATTTTGGGCGCTGCATATATTTTAAGGATGATTCAACATGTATTCCTGGGCAAGTTCAATACTCGCTGGGATGGTTTAACAGAGATCAACGGCCGCGAAATTTTCACTATAGTTCCGCTGGCAATATTAACTATTCTGATTGGCGTATATCCCACAAGCTTGAATATGTTTTTAAAGGCTACAGTGGAAAATCTGGTTAAGCTGATTATAGGTTAATAAGCTATGTCGAGCCAGCAGAGGAAGAGAACCATTTTGGTTATCACTCATCTTTATCCGCGGTTTGAAGGCTGCACGATGGCTCCTTTTCTGGGAATATGGGCGGAAAATTTGGCTAAACAATATAATATGATAATACTGGTACCCCGTCACGAAAAGGCTTTGCCTGAAAGAAACGGTGTTAAGTTGGTATATTTTGGATATTTTTTTAAATCGTTAGAGAAATTTTCATATACATCAAGTCTTTTTGCCAAAGTACGGAAATTTAATATATTGTATCAATTATTAGCAATATTTTATTTTATTAGCTACACCTACAAATGCCTGATTATCGCCAGAGACATGAAACCCGATATTATTCATAGCCACTGGTTTGTCCCGGCTGGCTTAGTTGGCCATATAACATCCGTATTTACTGGCATACCCCATGTTGTTTCAGTATACAGCGATGGTTTTTTAATTAAAACAAATCCGATTTTACGTTTGGTTGCCCGGATAATTTTTAATCGGGCTAAATCGGTTATAGCCATATCGAAGTCAATCAAAGAATATGTTGATTTAATTTATCCCGACGCCGAGGTTGTTTACCCATGCAATCGACTGTTTTAACCGTAGGGCGGTTAGTGCCGCGCAAAGGACAGATTTATCTTATAGATGCGATGCGTAAGCTAGTTGATGAGGGCATGGATTTGAAGCTGGTTATTATCGGTATTGGCCCCGAGGAAAACCGGCTGAGAGAAAGAGCCAAGGGCTTGGATTTTCGCTTGGAACTTATTATAAGCGATGAACAGCTTGAACAAGAATATAAGAACGCCGATGTTTTCGTTCTGCCCTCGATTACAGATGAACAAGGCGAAAAAGAAGGCTTGGGGCTGGTGCTGTTAGAGTCGATGCATTTTAAACTGCCTGTAATAGCTTTCGATAATGGCGGCGTAAGCGAGGTTGTTATTGATGGCTATAATGGCATTCTTCTTCAGGAAAAAGATGTCGATGGTTTAGCTGTCTCAATTAAGAAAGTTTTAACTGATAAAGAGTTCAGTGATAAACTTGTTGAAACGGCATATAAGGATGCGCATAAACGTTTTTCAGTCGAGACGATTGTTAATCAGCAGGCTGAAATATATGATAGAGTATTAGAGCACAGATAGATTGCAATTGTAATAAAGGCAGGATGTTAAAATGGACTTTGCAGATATTAATTTCAGACTGATAGCGCCGGAAGTATTTTTATTTTTATGGTCGTTATTGATTCTATTTCTCGGTATAAAAAAGCAGGATAAAAGCCCTCGAACATTGGGGATATTATCTATTATTGGATTGTTAGCAGCCTTAGCTCTTTCAATGAATACTTCAAGCGGCACTTTCTTCGGACAAACATTTATTGTCGATGATTATGCGCGAGCATTCAAGCTTATTTTTATCCTGTCAGCCGCGCTTACTATAATGGGTTCGATTGATTACATCGCTAAAAGGCTGATTCACCAGGGCGAGTTTTTCTCCCTTCTATTATTATGCACAACTGGTATGATGTTTTTATCATCTGCAGGCGAGCTGATTTCAATGTATGTTGCCTTAGAACTGTCGACAATTTCTCTATATATTCTGGCGGCATACAGGAAGAAAGACTTAAAATCAACCGAAGCAGGCCTTAAATATCTGATTTTGGGAGCTGTCTCTTCCGGAATTTTACTATACGGACTTTCGCTTATCTATGGCTTGACCGGAACGACTGTCATGAGCGAAATCGGCAAACGTCTGTTCCTTGGCCCGGATACAAATCTGGCGACCTATTTTGCTATAATAATGTTTATGGCTGGCTTTGGGTTCAAGCTTGCCGCCGCGCCTTTCCATATGTGGGCACCGGATGTTTACGAGGGTGCGCCGACACCGGTTACTGCTTTCCTGTCGGTAGCATCAAAAGCCGCCGGTTTAACCGCTTTTGTAAGATTATTCTTCGAGTCGCTGTTAATTGCCAAATCCGAATGGGTGATTATCCTCGAGGTTGTAGCGATACTGGCAATGGTGATTGGTAATGTTGTTGCCCTTTTGCAGAAAAATATCAAGCGAATGCTGGCTTATTCATCAATTGCTCAGGTGGGGTATGTTTTAGTTGCTTTAGCGGCTGGAATTGATTTATCGGTTGGTTCCATGATGATATTCTTAATTGCTTACCTGTTCGCTAATATTGGCGCTTTTATTATCGTGATTGCCTTTTCAAATGATACCGGTTCCGACCAGATTAAGGATTATTGCGGCCTTATGAAACGTTCGCCAGTTGCCGCAATTATTATGTCAATATTTATGCTCTCGCTGTCTGGTATACCACCAACAGCCGGTTTTTTCGCAAAGTACTGGCTTTTTGCCGCCGCCGTTAAAGAAGGCTTGTATTGGCTGGTTGTCATAGCTGTTATAACATCCGTAATATCGCTGTTTTATTATATGAATGTCGTTAGAGTAATGATGTTTCATCAACCTGAAGAAAATACGGCCATTTCTCTTTCGGGTATGGTTAAGGTTAGCCTTGGCATAAGCGTTATAGTTGTTTTGATAATGTGCATTATACCCGGCGTATTTTATAATTGGGCATTGAGTGCATCTACAATATTCAGATTTTAAACAGCTGTGATTTCAAGTTGTGTTAGTTCATAGCGGAATGAAAATTGACAGATGCAGAGCGGCAAATAAATTATAAAAATATTCGGAATTATATTGAACATTTAGCATTAATAGCACACCCCTAACCCCTCTCAAGAGAGGAATAATAGCATAGAACTCAGACTGGGGGTCGTATGACCCAGACAGGTCGTAAAATCCAGAGGAGCCTACTGTCTCAGATATGCCGTATGACTGACTTATGATGAACTAAACATTTTTGGGGAAATCCTTATCTCTTTCTTCTTGCTCTCAATATCATATTCCATATATAATATCAAATGATGAATAACGTTGATTCACCGGAAATATGATAATGAAAAAATATGCCGGCCTTATACCCGGACTAATAGCGCTGATAGTATATTATACAACTACCTGCCGTTCTATCTGGATTGGCGATTCGGGGGAATTTTCACTGGCTTTGAAAACTCTCGGTATTTGTCATCCTCCCGGCTATCCATTGTTTACGATACTTGGCAAATCATTCTTAATATTCACATCATTTTTACGTCCAATGTATGCCGCCAATCTGTTTAATACGCTGATTGCAGCGGCGGTTGCAACAACAATATACTACCTTTTTAGACGTTATCTAAATCAATGGCCAGCGATGATATTGAGCCTGATATGGGCATTTACTCCGCTGTTTTGGTCTGAAACTGCCGGGGTTGAGATTTATACTTTCAATATGCTGTTAATTGCTTTAATCTTTCTGGCAATTGAAAGCAATCATAAAAGAAGATGGCTTATAATAGTCTATTTATTCGGTTTGGCAATGACTAATCATCCCTCCGCTTTGGCGATTTTACCGGTATTAATCTACCTTTTTATAAAAGAAAAAATATATAAGCGATGGAATATATACCCTTATTTAATTTGCATACTCATTATTACCGGCAGTATCTATTTGTACTTGCTGGTTCGCTCATCATGCGATCCGCTTTCCAACTGGGGAAATCCGAGTAATATTAAAGCGTTGATTCATCATATGACCTTAAGCCAATACAGCGGCTGGTTGGGATACTCATGGGATAATATTTTAATTAGTATAAAGCTGTTTTTCATTTCGATTATTAAATCATGGTGGTGGATCGGGCTGGTAATGTCGGTAATCGGAACAATTATCGGCCTAATAAAAAGCAGAACTCAAACCATCGGTGTCTTGTTAATGCTGGCGGCGCTATTGTTTTTATCGTCATCACTTCTGGAGGTCAATTATGAGCCGTATAATATTCCTGCATTATTTGCTGCTTTGCTGTTGATGAGCAATGTTTTCGTCTGGCTTGAAAGCTTTTCTTTGTCGTCGCTTGTGCGGTATAGCATATACTCAGCATGTTCAATTGCTTGTTTGATACTGCTTGTTATTAATTACAATACGCAGAACAAATCTGATTATACTCTTTATGAGGATTACTCCAAATATATTCTCGATAGCGCCGAAAGCGGTATCTTGTTTACAGCCGGCGATATTAATTCTTTTGGTACGCTTTACTTGCGTTATGTTGAGGGCTATAGGAAGCAGGTAAAGGTATATGATCGTTCTATAAGGCTCAGCGCTCTTTTAAATGATGCTTCGCAGTTAACCGGCATTAAGTATACTGATTATTACAATGCCAGGTTAGCCATAATAAATAACGCCGCTGAAAACAAGTATCTGGTTAAAAACCATTATGCTTATGAACCAGAGTGGCTGAATATTTCCGAACCATTTTATTCTTATGGGATTTTATATTCCATAAACAACAAGCAGGCTAATTCTCCAAATATTTCAAAATATCCGATTGATTATAAACCGGGGGATGTTTTATCGCGCCAATTGCTTGTTAATCTCGATCTTGCCCGAGGTGAGAAATGTTTAACCGAAGAACCATACGACACGACTGCCGCTTTTGCCGCCTTTAACCTGGCTCTTAACCGCCTGGAAAATGAACCGAGGGCAGTGGTTTTAAACAACCTCGGCATTTATTTCCGAAGCGGCGGTTATCTGGAATTGGCTCATAGAACATATATAAAAGCGCTTGAGAAACCGATAATTACAGCTTCCACACGGCAGGATATAACTTTTAATATCTCAAATCTCTATAAGGATAGAGGCAATAACCATCTTGCTTCGAAAGACTATCATAACGCTATTGGCAGCTATATAAGGGCATTGAATTATGACCCTGATAATACTGACTTGATGCTTAACATCGGTCTGATTTTTAGTCAAATACTAAATGATACTGCTAATGCCTGTATCTATCTGGAAAAGTATCTTGATATAAAACCATCTGATACAAAAGTTCGCAACTTCTTAGATAAAATAAAATAAAAGCAAACGATAGATTTTAGAAAATACCCCTTCCGGTAAAAGGGGTTTGAAAGTGTTTTTATTATAGAGGGAAATAACAATATTTCCCTCTATTAATCTTTGCTTAGTTTGGGTTGCCTTCTAAGCTCTCCAAATACTCTATTTTAGTAATACGAGTTTTTTAATGCTTACATTTTGGATTTCATTATTTGATTTAAGCTTGGCGAAATAAATTCCCGAGGCTGTATTCTTGCCAGCGTCGTTAATTCCGTTCCAGCTTATATAATGATAACCAGCCTTGAGCTGACCGGAAGCAAGTTCCTTAACTAATCGACCGCTGATATCGTAGATATTTAAAGTAACATTATCGGCAACAGGAAGCGCAAACTCAATTGTGGTTGTCGGATTAAATGGATTAGGATAACAACATACAATACTGAATTGTTCCGGCAGCGGAACTTCGCGTTTAAGCAAAGTATTAATCAGACAGCCATTACCATCAGAAAATGACATAAGAGATGGCGTAAGCTTAACGCCCTTAGGCAGCATCATTCTCATAAGTTCGGTGGTTCCGGATTGTATTACTTTGCTTTCGAGATCATAAACGCATAAGCGCATTGACTCATCGTATTGCTTAAGTTCAACTTCCATATCAAGGTCGTTGTTTAATTGTAGATTGCAATCAATGTCTTCCGAAATCGGCAATTCGAGGAGCAAACCGCCAATATTAAATTCGGAGTTGAATTTAATAATGGTCTCGTCATTTTCATTTTGCTCGATAATAAGTTCAACTGGCCTGGTTTCAACCGGTACTAATTTCGGGTTGCTGTTACTGCCATTTACCACATTAATCATAAAAATTAAGTCAGCTACTGTTGCCCTATAGCCGTCTTGGTTAACATCGGATGCCCACATCTGGTTTTCGGTAAATGGATAACCGATAGGATCGATAAGGTGGTTTGCCATAGTCATAGCATCACCTAATTCGAATGGGTAGCGATTCATATTTATATCGCCGATAATAGGATTACAATCGTCCAATACTCGTACCGAACCGCAATAGAGATTTAGCAGGAATGTTCCAAACTGGCTGCTGTCGGGAGCATCACTGCAGCCATCGCCATACCAGACATGATACCCTGTTGAATCGGCAACAGCATTATCATTGATACTTTCTTCATGAAAGAAACAAATCGGTATGCTGATGTCATCCGGGTATTCCTGCGGAACCAGCAAGAATTGCAAGTTTAATATTGGTTCATTGGGATCGATATCGCACAACGGTCCATGATAAACCTGATCGTTTAGATCAGCTATATAACTAAACTTGATAGTACCAGGGCCAAAAATATCATACGTAAAGTGATTATACTCATTGCCAAAATCGAGATTTTCAGTAATCAATGCGTTTTGCAATACTAACACTGATGGATCCCAGTGAATCACCATCGTTAAGCCGCCGATACACACGCAATCATACGTATTAAGATAAATACCGACAGTTCCTGATAGACCCGGCGCAATCATCACATCTTCATCTATGTAGTAATCAATATAGCCAAGAATAGTAAGATTGTAGCCGATGTTATCATCGCAAATTCCATCACAGGCGGTTATAACTACATCGAATTCCATATGCTCGCCGCAGGCAGAATCAGGTACCGTGAAACAGTAAACGCCAAGCCAATATCCCGGTTCATCCACTAATGTTGTGATTTCTCCATAGTTAGCGGTAACGACAATATAGTCGCCGTCGACATCTATAGCCTCCAGAGTATCGCAGAAGTTTTCGTATATACACATTACGGTAAGCGAGTCATTTAAGAATTCGGGACAATTTTCGATTTCAATATCTATCAGAGTAGTGCAGACGCTAACTTCACCGCAGTCATCAATGGCCGTAAGAATGATTGTATTTATTCCGGTATCAGGTAAGAAGCAGACCATCTCTTCATTCGGATAGAATATACCAATGTTGGAAAACGCTGTATCAAGGTTATCTTCATAATCGTGTACATAGAATTCTGACAGACAAACAGTATCAATACTGCCCAATCTTATCTGATCATCCGGAGGACAATTTACCAGCGGAGGAGTATTGAGATTTATTGTTACGTCTGTTGTGCAAACAGCCGCAAGTCCGCAATCATCGATAACAGTAAGTATAAGGGTATTTAATCCCTCAACTGGAGTAAAGCATACCGTACTGCCGACGATAGTGCCTGTATTGACATTAACGTTATTGATGTTGTTATCAACATCGTTATAGTTGAAACCTGAAATACATAGCTCGCTCAAGTCGCATACCGCTATGGTTGTATCATCAACGCAGGTTACCTCGGGAGCGCTATTTACAGTTACAGTGATATTCACAGTTGTCGAACGCGATTTATTTGCGGCACAAACAGCTCCGCATTCATCCTCGCATTCGAATACAGCGGAATAAACACCCGAACCTGAAGTTGTAAAAGTCCAATTTGAACCGTCAAAATTACCATCGCCGCCCGGAAGCATTGAACAGCCAACGAGATTATCATCCTCATCGGCTGCCGAAACAGGGAAGCTGAATGTGGAATCGAAGCAGATGAAGTAGCTATTATCATCCGGCATGCTGCATTCAGGCGGGCTGTTGTAATCGACAGTAATTTCGAGCGTATCTATGCAGGTCTCTCCGCAAGCATCCTCACATTCGAATATTCCCGTATAAACACCTTCGCTGTCAGTTGTGAAAGTCCAGGTTGAGCCGTCAAAACTACCCGGACCGGATGTCTTAGAACAGCCAACGAGGTTATTATCAATATCGGTTGCCGAGATAGCAAAACCGAATGTAGTGTCATCACAAACAAAGAATGATTGGTTATCAGGGATATCGCATACTGGAGGAGTATTGTAGTTAATTATTATAGTAATGCTATCGGCGCAGGTTTCGCCGCATTCATCCTCGCATTCAAATATCGCCGAGAAAGCCCCCTGACCGGTTGTATTGAATGTCCAACTGGAACCGTCAAAATTACCATCGCCCAGAACTTTAATGCAGCCGCTCAGGTTATCGTCATCATCGACGGCTGTAATCGGGATGCTGAATGTTGTATCATCGCAGACAAGATAGGAGGCATCATCAGGCACCTGACACACAGGCGCATCATTAAGGTCAATCGTCATGTTGACAGTACCGATACAAGATTCACCGCCAGCATCTTCACATTCGAATGATGCCCAGTAAATGCCGGAGCCTGAAGTAGTAAATGTCCAATTAGTACCGTCATAGCTGCCCATACCACCGGTAAGAGTACAGCCAACTAAATCGCTGTCATCATCGGTTGCATAAACAGGGAAGCTAAAAGTCGAGTCGTTACATATAAAGAAATAAGCATCATCCGGCAAGTGACATTCGGGAGCATTGTTCATTGTAATTGTTATATTAACAGTGCCCGAGCAAGCAGCGCCGCACTCATCGGTACATTCGAAAGCAGCGGAATATATACCCGAGCTTGTTGCCGTGAAAGTCCACGTCGAACCATCGAAACTGCCAGCTCCCGAAATCATTGAACAACCAACGAGATTGTCATCAACATCAGTTGCTGATACAGGGTAGCTGAAAGTTGAATCACCATAAATATGATGGCTTTCATCAGATGGCAGATTGCAAACCGGATCGCTATTAAGAGATATCGTTATATTCGTGGCACATTGATCAACTTCACTACAAGCATCAGTAACGGTATAAGTTATCGTATTAAGTCCTATTGAAGGTGTAAAGCATACCGAATTGCCGGTTAGAGTGCCATTATCGACCACAATCGATGTTATGTTATCGTCAGCATCGCTGGCCGTAAAGCCCGGCAAGCATATCTCATTCAAATCACAAACAAACATCGAGGTGTCATTCGGACATGAGGCTGACGGCGGACTGTTAAGCACTGCCGTAACATTAACCGTACACTCATCTGTCTCATTACAAGAATCCGTTACCGTATAAGTTATCGTGTTCAAACCAGCAACCGGAGTAAAACATACCGTGCCATTATCCAGAACACCTAAATCAACCTCCGTTGATAAAATATTATCATCAGGGTCGCTGGCGCTGAATCCGGATAGACAAATATCACTCAGGTCGCAGACAAACAACGATGTATCATTCGGACACGATGCTGACGGCGGACTGTTTAATACTATGCCTATTACCGCATCACAGGTATCAGCCTCGCCGCAATCATCAATTGCCACCAGTTTGATAGTGTTATTGCCCTCCACCGGCGTGAAACATATCGAATTGCCAACCAGCGTTCCGCCTATCGCACTGCACGAGGCAAGGTTGCCATCAGGGTCGCTGCATGAGAAGCCCGATATGCAAATCTCATCTAAAACACAAACAAAGATTGTCGTGTCGGCAAATCCGGGGCGGGCATCCCACGGACAGGAAGCTTCCGGCGGGCTGTTGACTGTTACCGTAACGTTAACCGTGCAGTCATCATAATCGCCGCAGGCATCCGTTACCGTGTAGGTTATCGCGTTAAGACCCGCTGTCGGTGTGAAACATACTGTACCGGCATTCAACGTGCCATTATCGACAACCTCCGAGGTGATATTGCCATCTGCATCACTGGAACTAAAGCCCGGCAGGCAGATATCGCTTAAATCACAGGCAAATATCGAGGTATCATTCGGACATGACGCCGCCGGCGGACTATTCAGGGTTACCGTAACATTAGTAACGCATTGATCTGTTTCGCCGCAGGCATCGGTTACCGTGTAGGTAATCGTGTTAAGACCCGCTGCCGGTGTGAAACAAACCGTGCCGGCATCCAAAGTACCTAAGCTGACAGTTCTTGAAGTTATATTATTATCAGCATCACTGTCAGAAAATCCCGGTATGCAGATACTGCTTAAGCTGCAAACAGCTAAAGTAGTATCATTCGGACATGCTGCCACCGGAGCGCTATTTTGAATTACCGTAACATTAGTTTCGCATGTATCGGTTTCGCCGCATTCATCGGCAGCAACCAACTTGATAGTATTTAAGCCTTCAACAGGGGTGAAATGAACAATATTACCGCTTAATGTGCCGCCTATAACTTCGCAGTTATCGAGATTGCCATCAGGGTCACTACATGTGAATCCCGGCAAATAAATATCATGAATATTACATACGAATATTGTCGAATCGCCAGGACATTCGGCAGTTGGCGGATTATTAACATTTACAGTAATATCAGTAGAACAGGTATCTGCTTCGCCGCATTCATCGGTTACGATAAACATAATAGTATTTAAACCCTCTGTTGGAATAAAGCAGGCGGATGTGCCATTTAGAGTGCCGAAACTTACGCTCTTTGAGATGATATTATCATCAACATCGCTGCTAACGAAACCTGATAAACATATTTCGCTAAGATCGCAAACTAACATAGTTGTGTCATCGGGGCAGGCGGCTATCGGCGGGCTATTTAATGTTACATTAACCGTTCGGCTCAAAGTATCAGCTTCGCCGCATTCATCAAGAGCAACCAATTCGATTACATTGATTCCCTCAACCGGCGTGAAACAGATTGCATCACCGCTTAAGGTTCCACCTATTGCTTCGCAAGACAAGAGGTTGTTATCGGGATCAGTGCATGAAAATCCACCTAAACATATTTCATCAAGCTCGCAAACAAACAATAATGTATCACCTGCTCCGGGTCTTCCGCCGCCCCATGTGCAGTTAGCTGATGGCGGGCTGTTTAAAGTAATGCTAATATTAGTTGTGCAAGTATCGCTTTCGCCGCAAGCATCGGTAACGATATAGTTGATAGTATTTAGCCCTGCCGTTGGATCGAAGCATACCGAATTGCCGGTTAGAGTGCCATTATCGACCACAATCGATGTTATGTTATCGTCAGCATCGCTGGCCGTAAAGCCCGGCAAGCATATCTCATTCAAATCACAAACAAACATCGAGGTGTCATTCGGACATGAGGCTGACGGCGGACTGTTAAGCACTGCCGTAACATTAACCGTACACTCATCTGTCTCATTACAAGAATCCGTTACCGTATAAGTTATCGTGTTCAAACCAGCAACCGGAGTAAAACATACCGTGCCATTATCCAGAACACCTAAATCAACCTCCGTTGATAAAATATTATCATCAGGGTCGCTGGCGCTGAATCCGGATAGACAAATATCACTCAGGTCGCAGACAAACAACGATGTATCATTCGGACACGATGCTGACGGCGGACTGTTTAATACTATGCCTATTACCGCATCACAGGTATCAGCCTCGCCGCAATCATCAATTGCCACCAGTTTGATAGTGTTATTGCCCTCCACCGGCGTGAAACATATCGAATTGCCAACCAGCGTTCCGCCTATCGCACTGCACGAGGCAAGGTTGCCATCAGGGTCGCTGCATGAGAAGCCCGATATGCAAATCTCATCTAAAACACAAACAAAGATTGTCGTGTCGGCAAATCCGGGGCGGGCATCCCACGGACAGGAAGCTTCCGGCGGGCTGTTGACTGTTACCGTAACGTTAACCGTGCAGTCATCATAATCGCCGCAGGCATCCGTTACCGTGTAGGTTATCGCGTTAAGACCCGCTGTCGGTGTGAAACATACTGTACCGGCATTCAACGTGCCATTATCGACAACCTCCGAGGTGATATTGCCATCTGCATCACTGGAACTAAAGCCCGGCAGGCAGATATCGCTTAAATCACAGGCAAATATCGAGGTATCATTCGGACATGACGCCGCCGGCGGACTATTCAGGGTTACCGTAACATTAGTAACGCATTGATCTGTTTCGCCGCAGGCATCGGTTACCGTGTAGGTAATCGTGTTAAGACCCGCTGCCGGTGTGAAACAAACCGTGCCAGTAGTTAATGTGCCGTTATCCACTACCTTAGAAGTAATATTATCATCAGCGTCGCTGGCGGTAAAGCCGGCAAGACAAATCTGGTCAAGAGTACAGACAAATATCGAGGTATCATTCGGGCATGAGGCAGCCGGCGCGCTATTATAATCAACGGTAATACTCACGGTTTCTGAACATGTTTCGCCGCATTCATCCTCACACTCAAACACTGCGGAATAAATACCGGCTCCGGTTGATGTGAAGCTCCAGGTTGAGCCGTCAAAGCTGCCATCACCGGATGTTTTTGCGCAGCCGTCAAGATTGTTGTCAACATCACTGGCCGAGATTGAGAAACTAAAGGCAGAGTCGCCGCAAACTAAATAAGTCTCATCATCAGGGACGATGCAAACCGGCGCGCTGTTGTAATTGACTGTAATATTGACCATGCCATAACATGTGGCGCCGCCTATATCCTCACATTCGAATTCGGCAGTATATACACCCGGACCAGTTGTCGTGAATGTCCAAACCGTATCAACCAATGTGCCTGGTCCTGAAGTCTTAGTACAGCCAACCAAGTTTTCATCATCATCGGTCGCCGAAACTATGAAGCTAAAAGTAGTATCATCGCAGACAAAATATGTGGAATCATCAGGCAGATTACAAACCGGGGCGCTATTGTAGTTTACTGTAATATTTAATGTGCCGGAACATGAGGCGCCGCAATCATCCGTACATTCGAATGTTGCCGAATATACACCTTGACCGGAAGTGGTGAAAGTCCAATCAGAACCATCGAAACTGCCGACCCCGCTTGTTTTAGCACAGCCATCTAAGTTGCCGTCAGCATCAGTAGCCGAAACGGGGAAGCTGAAAGTTGTATCGCCAAAAACAAGAAAAGTTGTATCATTTGGTATATCGCAAACAGGGGCAGTATTAAAAGTGATATTAACATTTGTTTGGCAAGAATCGATTTCACCGCATTCATCAGCTACAATAAGCTTAAGCGTGTTATTGCCGGATGCTGGAGTAAAGCATATTGAATTGCCGTTTAAGGTACCGCCAACAGCAGTAGCCGAGGCAATATTGTTATCGGTATCCGAATAGGAAAATCCCGGTAAGCAGATTTCACTGTCATCACAAACAAACAGCGATGTATCATTCGGACATGAAACCACCGGCGCGCTATTTAGAGCGACTGCAACATCTGTTGTGCATTGGTCTGTCTCGCCGCATTCATCGGTTACAGTTAAGGCGATTGTATTTAGACCCTCAGCAGGTGTAAAACAGACTGTTCCGTTATCGAGAACACCCAAGGATACATTTACGGATGATATATTATCATCATTATCGCTGACGTTGAAACCGGGCAGGCAAAGCTCGTTTAAATCGCAAACAAACAGCGAAGTATCACCAGGACAAGCTGCCGATGGCGCGCTGTTTAATCCGACATTTACGGTTCTGGTAAGAGTATCTGCCTCGCCGCATTCATCTAAGGCAACTAACTTAATGGTGTTAATTCCCTCTGAAGGCGTAAAACAGATAGAATTGCCGTCTAATGTACCGCCGATTGCGGTGCAGGAAGCCAGGTTGTCATCGGGATCGGTGCACGAGAAACCGGACAAACAGATATCATTAAGATTGCAGACAAATACTGTCGTATCCCCTACGCCCGGTTTAGAACCGCCCCATGTGCAGTTAGCTGAAGGCGGGCTGTTAAGAGTGATATTAACATCGGTTTCACAAACAACGCTATCGCCGCACTCATCAACTGCAGTAAGAGTAATAGTGTTTAATCCGGCAGCTGGCGTAAAGCAGACAGTTCCATTATCGTAAGTCCCAAGGCTAACATCAATTGAATTTATATTATCATCATTATCACTTACCGTAAACCCGGGCAAGCATATTTCGCTTAGATCACATACGAATAATGAAGTGTCATTCGGACAGCTTACTTGAGGCGGGCTATTTAAGGAAACTGTTACGTCAGTGCTGCATTCGGCAGAATCGCCGCAAGCATCAATAACAGTAAAGGTAATAGTATTTAATCCCACAGTCGGAGTAAAACAAACCGTATTACAGTTTAAGGTACCGATACTAACAATTTGTGATACTATGTTATTATCAGGATCACTAGCGTTAAAACCGGTCAAACATATCTCGTCCAAATCACACATAAACAGCGAAGTATCATCAGGGCATGAAGCTTGGGGCGGCCTGTTTAAAATAACTCGTACGTCGATTATACACGTATCAGCTAAACCGCAATCATCCGTTGCGATAAATTTGATATAATTCAGTCCCACAACAGGCGTAATGCATACGGAATCTCCGCTCAATGTGCCGCCGATTGCTTCACAGGATGCCAGATTATCATCGGGATCGGTACAGTAAAATCCGGGTATGCATATTTCGCTTAAATCGCAGACAAAGTATGTAGTATCACATTTGGCGCCCCAAGGGCAATGAGCCACAGGCGGGTGATTCACACATACTGGAAAAGCATGATGGGCGCCGGGACCGGCTGATGGCGGACTCGAGACCGCTACCTGTCCATCGGATGCAGTTACATAGTACTGGATGCTGTCAGTGCCGCATTCAAGCTCGCTGGCTGGCACATCGCAACAATAGACACTGTCAGTTCGTGTCATATTAACAGAGGTAAAGCTGGCTATATATGAATTGCGATAAAAGAGTTTTACATCCAAATCTTCCTGAGGAGTATCCAAATCAGTTACATAGGCGCAGATTTCAACATCTGTACCCCACTGCTGGCATGTATTGTCAAGGTTTACAGTTTCCGGTGTCCTAACAATTTCCGGAGTTGCGGATTCTTGGCATGAACTTGAATCGCAATGATTGCAAGCTCCGAACTCATCCATACGACATACTGTCATAGTATGCCAATCGCCGTTCTGAATGGTATCCGGGCTATCATAGCAAATATAATACCGGCTGCACATGCGGTACTTAATATCTTCATAAATAAATTCAATATCATCACCGGTAGGAGCATGATAATATGAACCGCCGGTAGCCGCTGAAATATGAATAAGGTATTGCGGGTCAAAACTGCTGCCAAGACTGATAGTATAAACAGGTATACCCGATGTGTTTGCCAAATCGCATATTATAGTTGAGTCGTCCTCCCAGCCATCGGGGTCAGGCGTACCATGCTGCCACCACCAATATGGAGGCGGACCAATCCAGAGACCATCCGGAGTTTCCGAACCGCCGCATAACTGGCTATAGTTCTCCATACCGTCAGAAATAGCAATTACGGCCTTGCTGCCTAATTCGGTAGTAGTAAGCTCTACGCCTTTCCATATACCGTCAAAAACCGCAGTCCAACCGCCAGAGGTTATAGAATTGATTTTTGAATGTAAAAGGGTTTTATCGCTGGTAAAATCCTGAACAACATTAAAACAATTGCCGAATGTAACAATCGCTACTCTATCATAAATATCCATTTCATCAACAAAAGTGTTCGCCGCGGCTTTAGCGGCATTCATCTTACTGCTGCCCATACTGCCGCTAACATCGATAACAAGGCATACCGAGCTTATGCATGAATCAAGGTTCATTTCCTCAACAGTAAATGACCCCGGAGCAATAGGGCTGTCATCTTGAAAAACACAAAAACTATCAGCAACTAAGCCGCTTATAGGATTTCCAAGTGAATCAAGCACATCAACATAGGCGCAGATGTAAGGAAACGCTCCGCAATCAAGCTGTGATATTATTACAGTGTCAGTCGGAGTACAATAAGTGGAAGGCAAATAATCGGGATAATTATTTCTTTCACCAAGTGTTATGCCCCCATAATATGGATCATCCGGTTGATTAATATCATTTGGATCTGCAAATGCTGATATTGTTAACATCAGCGGGAAAACAATGACAAGGTACATTAACAATTTTTTCATAGCCGCTCTCCAACTCCATTTATTGTAATATTTTTTTATCTTAGTATTTGAAAAATGACTTTTAAGTCTCCAGTTTATATGCTTAAATTTCAACTAAACGGTAATTATTGAACCCCTAATTTTAAAATATTTAACATTTTCATTATAATTTGTAATAATCGAGCTGATATTCATGATTTTATATAATAGACTATACAATGATAATAAAGCGACTATATATCTGTATAATGATGGTAAAAATATTGAAAACTTTCCTGCAATCGACAGAATAATTTTATTGACATAACACAAACAAATACAAAACACTAAATATAAATTCCCTAAACCTTAAAGGTTCGGTTAAAAATTTATTATTTTAATTTTCTTTGCCTTGGGGAATGCCAATGCTTTGCTTTGACATACCTGATTCCAGAAGAACCCCAAGAAGTTACAACAATTTTACTAAGCCAATACCAATATAAACAACGCAAATATACATGTCAAGTAATATTTTTGTTTGACGATAGAAAAAAATATGAAAGTTTATTTTCGTTTGGCAATAAAGAATGGCGTAATTTCGGGAAAATCTGTCGATTTTTTTGAACTAAAATGGTGTGAGGAGCTAACCTCTGTTCAGCTGGCTGGACGGTTTAACCAGTGGCTTTATGATGATGAATTTGTAAAAAACAAACTCCCCGATTTGAACCAAGCCAGCCAATGTCTGCTTTCAATAGACCCCCATTAAAATTTGTCCAATCTCAACTCTTATAATTTTTCCACTGATTCCGTATGCCGCAAGGGAGGAACAATTTTTATATTCATTTTCTGAAAAAGCGGAAATAGGGAGATTAGAATATCTACATTGTCGGGATTGCTGCTTATTAGATAAGTTCCCTTATTTAATTCTGTAAATTCATTTGTGTGAGCAATTACCAGCATCCTGAATTCATCGCTGGCTATATATGAGCAATCTATAGTATTAATCAGTCTTTTTATTTTCAAACCCTTTGCATAGGCCAGCGAATCGATATAATTCGGATTGTTGTTTTGATAGATATAAGTTAAGTGAAGTTTCTCGGTTGCATCTATTATCATTCGAACCAGTTCGCGATTATAATTTGTATCAGCCTGCAAATAGAAAGCATCTAAGGCAGGATAGCTTTTAAATATAGCTAAAATATTTTCCATATTCAACTCTTTATCTTTGATATTTTTTAGCAAGCGGTGGCTATTTAAAACTATCTCCCAATCTTCCCGGGCGCTTGGCAATTCCAATATACACTGTCCGCTGCTTGATTTTAACGCTCGATTAAGTTTTTTGCCCGGCGCCTGATCGGGATAGAGTATAAAACCAAAGGCAATATTTTGCCAAACAAGTTCCAGCGCCTTTTTCTGTTTTAGCTCGACAAAGTCCTTGAAAATAAACGATATTGATGAGACTCTCGTTTGCGCTTTAAAGCTTGAGATTAGCACTAACTCCGATATTGTATCATTCAACGATGGAGAAATCAGCCAAGCTGCCAGATTGCCGTCCTTATTTATCTCAATGGCTTCATATATAATGCTGCTATTTCTGCGGCATGCTTTTGCCAACTCCGATGTAAACCATACAAACGGCAGTTCTTTTGGCCACAGGATGCTATAGCAGGGATAATCCCTTGTTTGACTATTGAAATTCAATGGCTGATGGTGAATTTCATTTTGGTCAAGATTTAATTCTGTTAAAATATTCAGGTAAAATGTTTCAATTTCATCAGTATTATTGATATTGCCGCCATTACAAAATTTTTCCGAAGAATTGAATATTTCAAACGCGGCGGGATAAAATCTTGCCAAAACCAAACCAACAGCGATAATAATTAAAACTATAAGCAACAGCCTTAACCATAATGTGTGCTGTTTGGGTCTTTGATTTCTTGTTATCCAAGTCATAGCTATTAGTTGGAAATGGATTGATCCTCCCAAACCCGAATCCGCATGACCCCCCCGGATGACCTTCGCAACTTGAATTTCGCCCAGCCGTTCGCCTCAAAACGGGCATAGTTGTAATTGCCGGTTATATCTCTTAAAGATAAATGGAAACTGAAATACCATATTTCCCAGATTTCGCCCGGATGTTCGGAGTAGGTTTCCGGTTCCTGTGTTCTATCAATAGGCACCCATGTATCGAGCCGGATTTCATCAAATATCTCGAAAAGCCGCCTGGTTCGGTAAATATCGCCCGATATGCCATCGCGAGGAATCTCTACAATTTCGATTTCACCGTATCTATCCTGGTCTGTATATATGAAAACGAAATCATCATCAAGGCAATTCTCATATACATCTATATCGTTATGCTCATAAGCATATTTAAAATTAGCCAGCACATTGGCAGCCGCAATAGAATCATCCGGATCGCTTTGGTCTAAAATGGGCGCTAAAAATTTCGATTCGGCCTGAGTAGGCGCAAAAGGATTAAAACAGGAATTGACAAGTATGGCTCCGGCGATTGATAGTATCGCAAAAATCAGTATTTTCAGTTTGATGCTCATTAACGGTTCCTGTATTCAGCCTTAAAATTCGCCCAACTGTCTCCGCTTCTGCTGGTAATTATTTCTTCCCATAGGTAAATGCTCCAGAGATTATATGAGGGTTGGCTTAGATGAAAGGCGGCTGTTCCCTCAATTAGGATGGTGTCAGATTGAAGTGAATCAGGTTGAATAACTCGTAATGTATAATCTCTATTGATTACCGCTAACGTATCACCAATACTGTCGGGATAATTGCTTGAGTAGCTGAGAATTAAATCAAGGCTATTATTATCCTCAGTAAATTTTGAAAATATATTCTCGGTAACTGTTATCTCCACATCCTTGTTCCATAAATAATAAAGATACCCGAAACCTTGAGCCTCTGCCTCAATCGAGTCCTCCGGTGAGGAAAAAAGGAAATCCTGACCAAAACACAACTGGTAGTTTTGAACATGTTTCTCATTATAGGCAAACATCAAGTTGCTAAGAACCACTTCCGGCATAGCAGGCGTCTCCCAGGTTCCCGAACTGCCGGCAGGTTCTTGGCTGTCTCTGGTATGTATCGGGTTTTTCAAACATCCGGCAAAACCAAGCAATATTAATACTAACAAAAATGATATGCGTTTCAAAATGTATACCTCACTGAAACATTTACAAATTCGGTAATATCTGTCTCCTGCCCTAAATATTCCCATTTGCGTCGGCTATAACCAGCTGTCAGATATTCATTAGGAGAGAATTGCCAGGTAATATTGACCGCGGCAATTTGTTTAAAATCATCCAGCTTTATTTCACGGACAATCTGTTTATTATCGAATATTATTTCACTGCCAAGTTTATGATTATATTCCTTCTTAGATTCCCATGAATACTCAGGTTCTATACAAATTTTACTAAATGGACAATAGCTTATCTTTATATTAAGGTTATGATAATTTCTATCCCAACCGGTTGCCTGCTGCCAGTTTGACTCTTCCCAAATAAGCTTGCCATAATCCTCATAACGATAAATATATGTCGGGGAAACAACAAATCTATCGGAAAGCGAAAGTCTAAAACCGGTTTCAGAGGCTCCCCTTCGGAAAATCCTGCTGGGTGTCTCCAGCGGATTTGGAATATAATCAAAAATAATATAATTTGCCCTGATTTCAAAACTCTGAACGATATTAAAATAAGAGGCTAAAGACCAATCGAAGGTCGACCTTAGAAGATAGGTTTCATTTTGATTATTATTAGCCGAGTTCAAACCGCTGGTGTAAATCTGATAAAAATTGCTATAGCCAACTCTTGCCTCGCCTGAAAAATATCGGTTGAAAGTATGCTTGCAGCGAAAATTATAAATCTGGGTTTTCAGGTCCCGTTCAAAAATCGAACTCTGATTGAGCTTGAAATAAGAGGTTACGCCAACTATGCCGTCAAAAAAAACGCTGTCATCAAGACTTATTTCCGCTGAGGCTTTTAAAGAAAGTTCTCCCATCTCAAGCCACTGGTCCAACTGTTTTCTGCCGTAATCCTCCTCGCCCCAGTTGTAGCGGTAGCCGGTAATGACTTTGATTTTATTGAAAAATATCCGCTCTAACATCAGATTAAAATTTCTGTTTTGCGTATAATTATCAGTCTGAGACAACAATATTGCCTCCTGATTGTAATTATATTTATAACTTATATAATCTAAGCCGCCTATCATTCTGGAGACAATATCGCCGGGTAATGCAACTGCAAAATAGTAATCAGCGCCGCGATCAACTTTGACCTGTCGAACAACTTCATAAACTGCCGCCTCCTTGTTTGATGTTTTACTCGGTTTTGAATAATACCTTTTAGCGCTTTCCAAGTTGCGCAGGTTCCATTGAATAGTATCAGCTTTACTCCAGATAATTAATCCGCCAAGCCTGGCATTGAACTCGCTGTAAGGGATTCTACTTAAATCATAATAATGATATGAAACCATGGATTCTATACTATTACCCAACACTTTAAGGGGTTTCGAATTTGCCGCAGCGCCATAGCCAAGCCCCTTGTCGATACCGGAAGGTTCATCGCCAATTCTCTTTATCGCCCTATTGGCAATAAAAGGGTTAATATTCAAATATTTTATTTTTGCGAAAGGCATAGATAATTTAATTTCCGAGGTATAAACTATTCTTTCCTGAAGAGCGCTTCTCGAATGATACATATATGGCGCCAGCGATAAACCCTTGATGATTCTATAGTCGGCCCTAAAAGTTGTCCAGAGATGTTCCTGCCAGCGTTTATATTGATTTTTTAAAAGCGTCGAGTTGGTATTAACATCAAGATCGCAATTTAATCTGCCAAAATCGAAATGCCTTTTAAAGCTGTTTTCCCAGTTATAGGTATTGTTATTCTGCGAATAATCGAAAACAAGCGATGAAGGACCAGCTGCCAGCATGCTTGCCATACCAATAAACAGCCATATCACACAATATAATATTATTGCTCTAACTTGCATCGCATCTCGTAAAGTTTCAGGTAGTTATCAAAAGATAACTGTTCCGGTCTCACACTAACATGTTTGCTAATTCTCGTTATCAAAGCCTCACAATACTCTTTCGGCAATTTCAAACCCATTTGCATAGAATTAGCCAGTGTTTTTCTCTTATGGCTAAAACAACCCCGCACAAAGGTTTTGAAATTATCGAAATTATCAGGTTCGCGACTAACGGGTATTAATTTTATAACTTTTGAAACCACTCTTGGTATTGGCTTAAATGACTCAGGCTTAACGGTAAATAATATCTTAATATCGAATCCGGCAGCCATAATCATAGTAAACGAGCCGTTAGCCCTTGTGCCGGGGGAGGCTGTCAGCCTGTCGGCAACCTCGGACTGAACCATAAAAACCGCGCATGATACCGACTTTTTAAACTCAAACAGCTTCTCCAAAATGGCAGTTGTAATATTATATGGAATGTTGCCTATCAATTTCATCTTAGCCGGCATATCGCCGGGTTCAATATCTAAAAAATTTCTTGCGATTAAAGTAAAATTATTCAAATCGCCAAATTTTATTTCAAGAGCAGGCAGTAAATCCCGATCAAATTCAATTGCGGTTACTTGACACTCATGTGTTAGCAATATTTCAGTAAGCGCTCCCTTGCCAGACCCTATTTCGACAATATTATCTTCAGGCTTTGGGTCAATTGAATTTACAATCTTGTGAGCTATTATTATATCGGTCAGGAAATGCTGCCCCAGATTCTTTTTCGCCTTAATTCGGGACATATTTCCTCACTTTCAGAGGAATACCATGCTTGTCGGAAATAGCTTTGCAGGCTGAGATGTCAACTTCCGGCAAATCCACAACGCTGAAAACGACTTTTATATTTTCAGCCCGGCATCGCTTGGCGAAATTTATAATCTCCGGGTAAACATTTTCGCCAAATTGCGGCCGGCATATATCATTATAAACAGCTTTATCGTGAGCATTCAGGCTGATATTAACAGAATCAATCACGCCGGATAATTTCTTGGCAAAGTCAGTTTTATTAATCAGATTCCCCTGACCATTAGTATTAAGCCTCAACGGTATGCCTTTGCCTTTGATTTTATTTGCCAGAGACAGCAATAGCTCTCCCCTGATTGATGGTTCGCCAAGCCCGCAGAAAACGATTTCCTTATAATCGTTATGTTTATCGATACCACGAAGGATTTCTTTTTCTTCCGGCTCTTGGTTCAAAAGCAAATTATGGCCGGCAACATGATAATTGCTGTTCTTCGGGCAGAAATAGCAATTGTTGGTGCAGCGCATGGTAAGGTTGATATACAGGCTGCCGCCGATTTTATAGACTATCTTTGGCGAATCGTCAACAGGGATTTTCAAAACTTTGCCGGCATTATATTCGGTAATCCTTTCGATATCCTCATATGAATACTTAGGGAATACCCCTGTTAGCTTTTCGATAACATACTTGATATAATCAGGCCGATTGCGTTTGCCGCGAAATGGCTGAGGCGGCAGATAGGGGCAATCGGTTTCGGTAACCAGCCGTGAGATTGACACCGACCCGGCTGCTCTTGGCCCTTTTGCCTTGGGATAGGTAATCGGTCCGCCAAAACCGAGATAATAGCCCATATCAATTCCCTTAGCCGCATATAATTCATCCCCGGGAAAAGCATGAAGAATACCGCGATTATTTTCTCTGCGGCTCAGTATTTCATAGGCTTGGTCGAGCGCCTGACGGATATGCAGGACAACCGGCAGGTTAAGCTCATCGGCAAGGTCGAGTTGTTTTATAAAGGCTTTCTGCTGAATTTCAGGCGGCGACAAATTACGGTAAAAATCAAGGCCGATTTCGCCGATAGCCACTACTTTCGGATGTTTCGCCAGCTTCTTCAATTCGGCAAACGTAGAGTCTGTCAGGTCCTTTGAATCATGCGGGTGATAGCCAACGGTCGCATAAATAAAATCATATTGTTCTGCCAGTTTGATTGAGGCTTTTGATGATTCGAGTTCGACGCCAATATTTACTATAAATTTCAGCCCATTATCGCGGCATTCGGAAATAACCTGCTGACGGTCTTTGTCATAATTCGGAAAATCGAGGTGTGCATGAGTATCTATCATAGCTTCTCCTTGTAAATGAATATAACTATACGAGATATAATATCAAGGGTATTCAGGCTGAAACTATGCGCTCGATTTCAGCTTGCCATTTCTTAGGATTTTTTACATGCCAGGCAATTGTATCCTCGCCGGACCGGGATGAAATATCGACACAAAGCAAAGGGCGGAAAACTGTTTTGCCAAGATGTCTTCGTGTAAGCCTTACCGATTTAATATTAGCAGTCGGAATTACAAGCTCTCGTTCCGGCATCGCCAGACCGAACCAGAGTTCCATCTCTGTTAGTATCAAAGCCCCATTGCCTCTAATTTGCTTCAAGCCTTTCGATTCCTGTCCGAAAAAGCTGGCGCCTAAATCAGAAATAATTATCCGCTGGCCTATAAAACGTTTTTCCACGCGCGATAATAACTTGGTGCGAATAAACCCAAGTAAAACCTTCTGTATTGCCCAAATCACCAAAAATACAATCGTTATGATAAGAACAATTCTTAGAATCATAATATTTATCCTGCTGTTATACTATTCTGCTTCATTAAATTAGCCATTATCAATTATTCGTTGTCTTCATAATGTTCTAAGAATTCAGACCCCTTCGGTGTTATTTCATAGTAGGTATGGTTGCGATGCTTTATCCATTTGTTGTTTACTATGTTTTTGCGATACCGAATCATAACCGGTTGAACGCGCTTTAATAATTTTAAATCGCGAAGTTTCTTATAGCGTTCGAATACCGTTGCCCGAGGAATGCGAGTCATTTGGGCTGTTACTGCCGCGTAGTCATTGCCCATAACCTGATGATGATTCAATACTTTAAAATCAATATCATCCAGCGCAGTGTATTCGGGGTTGAGCAACAAATCCGGTTTGCTATTTTCCTCGATAATCTCATTCCAGGTTAGAGTAACCAGCCTCTCTTTAGCTACTTTGGCGAGATTTATACAGTCTGCCCGATGAACCGATATTATAGGCGAATCGATTTTTAAGAAACCGACAATTTCGTCATCAACTACCGGTTTACAGCATTTTGCCAGACGGTAATCTGCTTTTAGCGGCGGCATATCAATCATACAGGTAATATATGAATTACATCTGAAAAAAATCAAATATATTTACATCAAAATAAAAATGTGATAAGATATTCTCATGGCGGCATTGGCTTCAAATTCAAATAGTAAATTTGATAAAGGTAAGCTGATTGGCTTAATTCTGGGTATTGTCTTATTTATAATCTTTGCCTTTAACCTCTTTAACCTTAATATATCCCCGCCAGCCGCTGTTACTGCCGGTATCGTTCTGTTAATGGCTTGCTTCTGGGTATCTTTATGCCTGCCGATACCGGTAACTTCTCTGCTGCCGATAGCGTTGTTTCCGTTACTGGGAGTAGCAAGCTCAGGTACTATAATCAAATACTACGCTAACAATAATATTTACCTGTTTATGGGCGGCTTTATTGTCGCCTTAGCTATCGAAAAATGGGGTTTGCATCGGCGTATTGCGCTTTTTATCACTTCGCTTCTGGGAACATCACAAAGTAGAATAGTTATGGGTTTTATGTGCGGCACCGCATTTTTATCGATGTGGATTTCTAATACAGCCACCACCATGATGATGCTCCCGATTGGTATGGCGGTTATTTCCGAAACAGTTAGAACAACCGTCAAGGAAAACAAATTCGCTGTTGCTTTGATGCTGGGAATCGCCTATGGCGCCTCGATTGGCGGAATTGCCACTCCGATTGGTACACCGCCGAATATTGAGTTTTTAGGACAGTATGGAAGAGGTTTCCCCGGCGCTCCGGAAATCAGCTTTTTTAACTGGATAAAAGTCTTTTTCCCGTTAGCTTTAATACTGCTTCCTTTAGCTTGGGTTATCATTACTAAAGTGGTATTTCCAATATCTCATAAGACAACTACAGGCAGAAATTTAATTAATGATGAATTAAAGAAACTTGGTCCGATGAGCACTGCTGAGAAAAGAATTTTAATAGTATTTATAACTACTGCCCTTCTCTGGATATTCAGATCCGATATTAAGCTGGGGTTCTTTACTATTCCCGGGTGGTCAAATTTATTCTCGAATCCCAAGTATTTTCATGATGCTACTGTGGCTATAATAATGGCAATATTACTATTTGGAATTCCCGCCGGTAAAAAATATCCCGGACAATTTCTAATGGATTGGCCAACTGCCATAAAATTGCCCTGGGGCATATTACTTCTTTTTGGCGGCGGTTTCGCAATAGCCGGCGGATTTACAATATCGGGATTAGACCAGCAGATAGGCATGATTTTGAAACCATACTTGGTTTTTCATCCCTTAATTATTGTCTTTATAATATGTTTGCTGTTAACATTCTTAACGGAGCTGACATCAAATACTGCTACTACCGCTGCTTTGCTTCCTATCATGAAAGGTACAGCGATTGCCCTGAATCTCAATCCGCTTTTACTGATGATACCGGCTACTATCTCGGCCTCTATGGCGTTTATGCTTCCCGTGGCGACACCGCCTAATGCTATAGTATTTTCCTCGGGACAAATTAAAATGTCGCAGATGGTTCGCGCCGGGTTGATTTTGAATTTAGTTGTTGCTTTTATAGTTGGCTGCTTTGTTTATTATTTCGTTTTGCCGTCATGGGGCTATAGCGCAGTCATGCCGGAATGGGTGCAATAACTAATAATGAAAAATTAATAATTATGATGTAGTGATAATTTTTATATTAAAATAGTTGTGGATTTCAGGGAAATATAGCAAATATATGATGTAATGAGTAGTTATATGAAAAAGCTGTCGCCCGGAATGAGAGTTACAATATTTGGCGCGGCAATCAATATTTTTCTGGCGATATTGAAATTCGTTATCGGAATTATCGGCAATAGCCGAGCGCTTATAGCCGATGCTGTTCATTCTGCTTCCGACCTTGCCTCTGATATTGTTGTTATCTTAGGGCTTCATTTCGGAGAACAACCCCCTGATGAAAACCATCATTATGGTCATAAAAAAATCGAAACGGCTACTGAAATTATCCTGGGCATGATTTTAATAGGAGTTGCTATAAAATTAGCTTATGACTCGGGCGCGGCAATATGGCTAAATAAAATAAACCACCCCACAAGGATAACATTAATAGCGGCTGTAATATCAATCCTGTTGAAAGAAGGACTGTTTCAATGGACAAAACGGGTTGGCAAGAAATGCGATAGCCGGATTATAATAGCAAATGCCTGGCATCATCGAAGCGATGCTTACTCATCAGTGGCCGTGCTAATAGGCTTAGTATTTACTCAGATATCGCCTCGCCTTGCTTTTATGGATATTATCGTCAGCTTGGTTGTATCTCTGTTGATTTTCAAAGTTGGCGGGCAAATCGCTTTGGAAGGCTGCCGAAAAATCATTGATACCGCGCCGCCTGCTAAATATGTTGATAAAACGCTAACTTTGATAAAAGAATATCCCGGCGTTAAAAACCCCCACAATCTGAAAATGAGATATATCGGCAATACTATTTATATGGAAGTACATATTGAGGTTGATCCCGACATATCAGTTAGGGAAGGACATGAAATCGCCGCCGGAATCAAATATATGATAAAAAATAAAGATAAACGCGTGATAGATGTTATAGTACATATTGAGCCGGAAAGTAAATAATAAAGCTTATAATTCTTCTTATATAAAAACAATAATGTCTTGCAAACATACTATATTTTTTTATAATTAATACTAAATTGAAGCAACTTTTTCGGGATATCCTGTAATTAGCCCTTTAGCCGAAATATAAGGCGAATTTATGAAGATTAAAAAGCCGGTAATAAAATCACTAATCAAATTATACTTGAGCTTTGGCGGGATGATTATTCTTTTCGTCATCGCTTTTCATATCAAAGCGGTTCATCATGCTGTAGTCGTGCCGTTTACAGAATTCGTTGCCATCTGCTCCAGCCTGTTAATGAATGCCTTAGGAGCCGGCGCACAGGTAACAGATAATAATCTCTTTACCGTTAATTTCAGAATAAATGTCGTGGATGGCTGCAATGGAATCTATGCCACAGCAATACTGATATCGGGTGTAATTGCCTACCCGTCGAAAATTATACACCGTCTTTATGGCATATTGCTTGGAACGTTTGCGATATTTGTTCTTAACCTAATAAGAGTAATAAGCCTGTTTTACTTAGGTCAATATTTCCCTGACATATTTCAGGAGGTTCATGTTTATGTCTGGCAGCCGATCATCATCCTCTGGGCGATCTTCATCTGGGACTTCTGGTCGCGAAAAATCACGGCGAAAAATCTCTGACAGATGGCTGTTTTTTCTCAGGTTTCCATTATTTTTCATTTTAGCCTATTTGATTTGGTCTTACAGCGCGCCAATTGCCAATAAGATATTCACTTTCACCGGCGAGAAAGTTGTTATGCTTTTTGATGCTAACAACTTTACCAAATCAATGACAGCTAAAGGTAAATATATAGTGGTAAACTATGCTCCTTCGCCTGATGGCAAACCCCGGGTTACCAAATATAATATTTATACTTTCAATACTGTTTTTCTAATCGCCTTGATTATGGCTGTTCCGGGCATCAAATATAAATTACGTATAAAAATATTATTAATCGGCTTAATTTTATTATTCCCAATTCAGATATTGAGGTTGGCAATTTATGTCTTTAATTACTATGGCCAAAACATGAGGATAGCCAGCGGTGAGCGGCTATATCCTGCTATTGTCTGGAAAACGCTTGTATACGGTAAAAGAATATTAGCCCGCTTGGATGGCCAGTTAGTACCTATTCTTATCTGGGGAGGATTGTTTTATTATTATAAATGGCATAACATATTCAAAAAGAGAATCACATCATAAATCGACTGCCACTGTCAATGAAGCAAGTTATAGTGATAAATTTTGTAGTGTTTGACTTTATATAGACATAAGTATATATTCTACTCCCATGAAAAAAAACAGCTCAAACAATAACGGAGATAGCTCGACTTCCGGTAAATGCGTTCACTGCAGCGGCAAATGCTGCCGTTATACTTTAGTCGATTTGCCGACTCCCAGAAGCAGGCTCGATTTCGATAATTATGCCTGGTATTTAGCTCATGAAAATCTGGCTATTTATAAGGATGGCAAGCAATGGTACTTGGCTATTAATACCAAATGCCGCTATCTTAATGATGATAATAAATGCGATGTCTATGAAAAACGCTTCCAAGCCTGCCGCGACCATACTGATGACAACTGCGAATATGACGGCATTTATGAACCGGATTTAACTTTTACTTGCCCCTTTGAACTGCTTAAATTTGCTGAGAAAAGATTTAAAAAGATGGGCAAGAAAAAACCAAAGCGGAAAGCCTCAGTTAATAAATAATCTTATATTTTGCAGCTGGAACATAAAAAAACTCCCGATCAAAATCGACCGGGAGTTGAAGTTTACTTTATATTTTCAGCTTAGAAAGCCCAAGTTACGCGGGCGCCGATATCAATCGACTGGGTAGTATTCTTACCCATAACGGTGTAGAGACCTTCAACCTTAAACGCTGCTTTCGGATTGATATTATACTCCAGCGAAGGACCAACCTTGAACCATTGCGTTTTGCTGTCTGGCCAGGTAACATCGCTGTATGTATCATCGCTGCCCCAGCCGGTTTGAATTTCCAAGCCCGGCGTCATCTGTTCATTGGCATGATAACCAAAAGTCATATTAGCCCAGATTTCATTGCCTGGCTTATAATTGGTATCCGAATTTTCCATACGGAGATTGTACCAGGCGGAAACCTCAAACTGATAAGGAGCTTTTTCCATAGCCCAGGCAAGTCCGGGACGAAGATTCATCTGGTCATTGCTTAAGCCATCGCCGCCGGTCGGCAAGTCAGCCCAGAACCAGACCGACAGATAAGTTCCTTTCTTATGGTCATCAATAACCCAGTAGGCAGCTGACAACTGAAGGTCGCCCAAGCCCGATTTCGAATCGCCAAGTGACGGGCTGTAAGACATAAACGGAATAGACGCGCTTGCCTGCCAACGCTTATCACCCATCATACCGAAATATGTAGGCTCAAAACCAAACCGCAGAAGACTCCATGTGCCTCCCATATCAGCTGATTCGCCATCAGAATCATACCAGTTTGATGCTGTCATGTAGGTCGGGTATCCCTGAAGATATACTCCCGGTTCATAGGGAACATAACTATCAATTGCGAATGCTGAACCGACAAGTAAAATTACACAGGAAATGGTTAATAAAATCTTCATGTACTCCTCCAAAAGATTATTATTTGTACAAGTTATTTGTTTCATGCTATTCTATTTTGAAAAATTCTTTTATTGCTATAACCACCTCCTTTGTTATGCAATTAGCTAATACTTAGGTAATTACTTTTATCTGATAGTATATTATCGATACTTTTTACCTTTTATTTAATAATATTTCACTATAACAGCATTGACAATTACATCGGCTAATTAGCCAAATAATTTACAGCATCATTTTTTAGATTTGAATAAAAACAAGATGAGCAATTTGAAGTATTAGCAAGAGCTGACAACAGCTAAATAAATTTACGTATAAATTTTACTTTTCGAAATTGTATTAGATGACCTGCTTAAAAGAAAATAATAAGTCCTTGTCATCTAAGAGCTAACGAATACTTGGCTATTTGCATATGTATCATATTGAATATAGGTTATAAAATAGCATTTATAATATTAACAAGTCAAGCTGTAGCATTATAAAATAACATAAGTTGGATTTGTTGCTATGCCAATTGGCTGAATTTCCGTATTCCCCATTCAAGCGTAAATAGCAAAATAATTATAACAAGCAGATAAGTATTGCCTGTTGGGCGGTATTCCTTAAAAACCTCTGCCTTTTTCGTTTTTAATCTAAGGTCTTTAGCGAATTGGTCAAAATTATTTACAGTATAGCTTTTGCCTCCGGTTATCGAGGCAATCTGCTCCATTAGGGCATAATTTGCGGATGTGTTTTCTGATTCAAGGCTAAATGATTCAACGAAAAAGCTTCCGTTTACTGATGACACAGTATCGCCATTAATAACAGCATACGCTTTATAATTATACTTGCCTGCCGCCGGCGAACCAAAATTGCCGCAATAACGCCCAGGTTTGTTTACGGTTAGCTGAAATTCACGCTCGGCACTTTCGGTATCGGTAATAACCACTTCAACTCTGGCTTCGCTTACAAGGTTATAGTTTTCATCGAAAACTGTCGCCAAAAAATTTACCGGCTCGCCAAGTTTGTAAACCGTTTTGTCTGATGCTAAGTTAAATTTTTCCAAATCATCCCGAACTACTAGCCATCGAACAAGGTTGCCCCAGAATTTTTCAATATAGCCAATTTCAACCTGATTGGAGCTTGGCCTGAAATATCTTGGCCACCAGGGATAACCAGTGATTGCTGCGGTTTTGCCGCGTTGATACCGTCCCCCAAACAAGACCGGCTGACGTTGTCCTCGTTCGGTTATTATATCAAGGAAAATCAACGCCTCATTTTTTAGCTTCAGGTTTGATATAAAAGCTTTCAGCGGCGGTAATCCCTCCCAATTCAAGCCCTTGATATTCATAACGGAACGTGCTCCCGGTTGTTTTCCCGGAATAGGGAAAAACTCGCCAAACTCTGTTTTAGCTTTCGAGCCGGATTCAACCGGTAGGATATTTTCCCAGCCGTCAAGATTTACAGTCATGCTTCTATCACCGGATATATACAGAAAACCTGTGCCAGCCTCAACCGCCGAAATCAGGTTATTAAGCTGTAAACCAAGAACCCGTGAGTTAAGGTCGATAGCTATCACCAATTCAAGCTTTTGCCAGGCTTCAAGATTTGCCGGCAGTTCATTGGCTCTGAAGCCGCCCTTACGATTTGCAATAGCCGTGGTGATATTAAGACGCCAGTCATTATCCAGCGCTTTTTTTAAATAGGTAAATTCCCAGTTAAGGGAGGATGACAATATCAGCACATTGATCTTATCTTTAAGAAGCTTTATACTGAAATTTCTGATATTGTTGTCATCATAAGTCTCATCATCAAAACCCGATAGCACAGCCCGCAAATTCTTAACGCCATCATCGGCAATCGAAAACTTGAATTCGGCAGAAGTATATGCGCCATCCGGCGGGAAAGTTATTTTTTTTGAACCAATCGTCTTTTTACCATCCTTGATTTCCAGCTGCCCGCCCTGCCCCTGGTAGCCGGTTGCTCCGATTTCAACTTCAATGGCAAACTCGGTATTTATATACTCAACCGCCGGATATTCTATACCGGAAATATTTACATCTTTTAGACTGACGCCGCCTCCAGTTACCAATGAATAAACCGGCATATCAATTTTCGAGGCGGCTTGAAGAGGGTCCAAACCAATATTGCCGGCGCCATCGGTAACTATTAATAATCCACCAAAATTATAAGCATCAGCAAGCGGTAAGCTTAAAGCTTTCGTAATGTCAGTTGCCTGTCCGTTAAATATCGCTGAATCGGGAAAGCCATCTAATTCTATCAGGGTATCAGAAAAACCGCAATACTTAGCGGGAATATTACGGGGAAGATGCTTTTCAATCTCGGTTTCTGCTATTTGCCGTCTTTGACCGCTTTCCTCATTAATATTCATGCTTGATGAGACATCGACTATCACACCAAGTTTAGAGCCTGTAATTTTTTCGGAGAATACCGTAATTAAAGGTTCTAATAACAAAATACTAATTAAAAATATGCCCAAGCTTCGAAGACATAACAGCAGATATTTTTTCAAAGGTGATATTTGAGGAGCAACATTGGTATAACTCCTCCAGGCCATTAACATCGATAACAGTCCCAAAAGTATATAAAAAATAATATTACCGCTCTGAAAACTTAAAGTGAAAACATCATTCATATTCTAAACCAGCTTGGTTATTGATACTTCCGAAATACAATTTTGTTCTATTTGTCTCTAACAACAGCAAAATCAGCGAGTTTTAGAAGATTTTCTTTATAATCGAGTCCATCAGCTTTGGCTAATGCTTCTTTGGCTCTTTCGCTAAACATGCGGGCTTTCTGGTCGGCATAATCAATCCCGTCGTTATCACTGATGAATTTTATAACCTTTTCGAAACCATCATTGGTAAATTCGCTATTGTACAGCTTGATAATCTTATCTTTATATGAACCGTCGCTATTTCTAAGAGAATGAATCATCGGCAAAGTAACCCATCCCTCACGGATATCGGAACCAAGCTTTTTGCCGGTTTTAGTCGGTTCGCCAACCAAATCAAGAATATCATCAGTGATTTGGAAGGCAATGCCTAAGTTTTCTCCGAACTCACGCATGTTTTTCATTCTTTCCTCATCGCCGCCATTGCAAATAACCCCAGACTCACAGGCGCAAGCAAATAATGAGGCGGTTTTATCAGCGAGAACTCTTAAATATTGGTCTTCATCAATATCAAAATTGCCGGTTAAATAAACCTGGTTTAGTTCGCCGATAGATACTCTTTCAGTTGCCGCCGCAAATCCCTCAAGAAGCTTCTGAAAACCTGATTTGACGAGAAGTTTGAAAGATTTCGAAAATAAATAATCGCCCATTAAAACGGAAACTAAATTATCCCAACGATGATTAACTGTTTCAATACCGCGTCTGGCATCAGATTCATCGATAACATCATCATGCAAAAGGGTTGCGGCATGGATAAGTTCAATAGCCACAGCCGCATAAACTGCGGCGGGGTTATCCGTGCGGCCAACCGAAAGAAAAAGCAGAGCTGGTCTCAAACGCTTGCCGGTTCGAGAAAACAGATGCTTGGTAATCTTGAAAATAAACTCCGAGTCGGTTTCAAGCATCTCTTTTAGCAGCGCGTCATATCTTTCGATATGATTAGCTATTGGCTTAAATATTAAATCAGTATCCATACTCATAATAATCTGGCCTGAAAATATTGATTAAGAATTACAAAGTCAATGCAAATTCTTATAGAGTTTTTACTAAAATATCTCCTTTTTATAATTCAAAATTAATAATCGAGTTTTCTATGTTCGCGGCGAGGTTAAAAAGCTCGACTACTAACCCGTATTTTGCAGTAGAATTACAAATATATAAAAAATATTCGGAATTATTTTGAACATTTAACGTTAAGAATGGTACCGATTCATTGCCCAGTAGGTCAAGCCTACTTGAGGTTTGACCTATTCAACTGGTGGGTCAAGTCCCAAGTGAACTTGACTTACTTATATAAAATTTGGGATTGATTTACACTGCTGTCCGGCCTTTTTTATAGAGTTCTTAAAATAATACCCAACAATCGAAACTTGCTTATTTCATAACCCATAGAGCAGCGGGATGTTGGGC
>JAGGSN010000207.1 GCA_021159005.1 Candidatus Zixiibacteriota bacterium
TGTTGCTCCTGTTGCTCCTGTTGCTCCTGTTGCTCCTGTTGCTCCTGTTGCTCCTGTTGCTCCTGTTGCTCCTGTTGCTCCTGTTGCTCCTGTTGCTCCTACTCGTGAGATGACTCCAGCGGCTAAGGGTGTGAGCTACGATGATTATGTAAAAGCTGGTTGGACAGAAGAACAGTTGATTTCTGAAGGATTTATGTTACCGTTTTAACCTGATTTTCTCCTGGTCAGGTTAGAAGAAGAGCTGCAGGCTCTTCGGCCCGTCACTTTAATTAGTGACGGGCTTTCTTGGTAGGAGGACTTTATGATTATTATGGAAAGTTTAGCTGAAGCATTACCCAGAGAGCAAGAAAGAGTTCGTGAAATTTTGGGTTATTATAAGGAAATACCTGCCGGACAATTTGGTGCAATAATGATTGAATCTGCTTTACACCATGCAGATAAGGCCGCTGCCAGTGGGGATGTTATTCAAATGATAAAAGCTTACGAAGCACTTTGCGCTATAGAGTGTTAGAAAGGAGATAGTAGAATGAGAAATCTTTTTATTGGTGGTTCGCATGACAGGGAATACATAGATGCAGATGGCAGGAATCTTTATCGTTTACCCATTTACGACGAGCCTGATGTTACTCCCGATTCACCTATTCAAAATAAACATGTGCGGATAGAGGAGTATCGCAGGTTTGAATTGTTAAGTGATTCTCCAGAGTGTGATATCTACATTATATCAAACCTCAGTTTGTACGATGTGACAAAACGGCTTATCCAGAGCTACAGGATGGATTTATAATGACTAATCCAATACCCCAACCAGCTCGTATCGACAAGATTGTTGCTGAGCGACTTGAGAAGTTAGAAGCGGCGCTGATCAAACTGCGAGACTGTGACTGGGTGATAACGTTGCCTGATAGAATGGATGCTGTTCGAGCTATTGCTAGAGAGGCGTTAAAATGATAACGTATGATCTGGAATGCTACCCCAACGTGTTTCTTGCAGGGATAGAGGTTAACGACAAACGATACACCTTTGAGAACTCGTGGAGAGTTAACGAAATATCACAGCTCCTTGAGTTTCTTGATAGTATTCGGAACGAAACAATGACGGGCTACAATAATCTTTCCTACGATTGGCCGGTTCTTAATTATATTATTCAAAATAGGGGTTGCGCTCCTTTAGATATTTATAATAAATCAGATCAAATCATTAAAACACCTTGGAACGATCGCTTCTCAAATATTATATGGAACCCCATTATCAAACAACGAGACCTCCTGCGGGTGATGCACTATGATAATCCAGCTAGGATGACCGGATTAAAAGCTCTTGAGTTTGTGATGCGCTCGCATAATATTGAGGATCTTCCTTACACGCCTGGTTCGATTCTCAATTTCGATCAATATGATTTTTTGAGAACTTATATGTGGTTCGACATAGAAAACACCAAAAAGTTTTGTAATCTTATTGAAAAGGAAATCAACTTCCGAAAAGAGTTGTCTGAAAAATATGATAAAGATTTCACCAACGCAAGTGATGCTAAGATCGGGTCAGAAGTGTTTATTCAAGCTCTTGAGAAGGTTGGTGTAGAATGTTATAATCATTCTAATGGTCAACGTGCTCCAAAGAGGACAGTTAGAGAAAATGTTAAAATAAAAGATTGCATTTTTCCTTATATTAAGTTTGAGCATCCTGAGTTTCAGAGGATTAAAATATGGTTGGAAGGGCAAACTGTAACTGAAGTAAAGAATGTATTTAAGGATTTAAAGTGTCATGTTAACGGGATTGATTATATCTTCGGAACGGGAGGCCTACATGCTTCAGTAAATAACAGTATAATCGAAAGTGATGAATATAATCAGATAGTTGACGTGGATGTTACCTCAATGTATCCGAGTATTGCCATAGTAAATAAACTATATCCTGAACATCTTGGTATCGAGTTTTGTTCGGTGTATGAAGATTTATTTAATGAGCGCAAGAAGCATAAAAAGGGAACGGCTGAAAATGCTTCTCTTAAAATAGCAATGAACGCAACGTATGGTAACAGTGGTAATAAATATAGCCCTTTCTTCGATTTGAAGTATCTACTTTCTACCACGATTAACGGCCAATTATCGTTGTTAATGTTGGTTGAACAACTCATAAAAACACCGAGTTTGAAAATAATCCAGTGTAATACTGACGGCATCTCTTATATTGTTTCTAAAAAATATATAGAACATTGTCGTAATATTTGTAAGTGGTGGGAGTCGATTACAAAATTACAACTGGAAGAAGTTTTTTATAAAAAGATGGTACTCAGGGACGTAAATAATTATATAGGGGTATACCCCGATGGTAAACTCAAACGTAAAGGTTGTTATTGTTTCGGTGGTGATCTAGGGTATCATCAAAATCACTCGTCACAGGTTGTTCCGATGGCTGCAAACCAAGCTCTATTATATGGTAAAAATATTGAAGAGTATATTTCAACCCACTCCGACATATTTGACTTTATGAATTTTGCAAAAGTTCCCCGCAGCTCCAAACTCATAACGGTAGACTATGAAGGCAATGAAGAGCAAATCCAAAACAACACCAGGTACTACATCAGCGTGTTTGGTCTTGATCTGGTTAAGATCATGCCACCAACGCCGCAACAAGTAGCGAAAGATGCTGATGCACCCGAGCGCCGGTTTATGCTGAATAAAGGATGGAAAGCATCTGTGTGTAATGACATGGATGATTATGATGACGCAGCAGTTGAGTACGAATATTACATTCGTGAAGCTCATAAGATCGTTGACCCTATTTTGAAAGGAGGTGTGATGTGAAATGTCCTAAGTGTTGTTTTGGTAAGATTGTTTATCAGCCTTGGAATAAAAAAGATTTAGTAGCTCGGTGTTCGCATACCAAAAAATGTGGGTTAAGAGTTCATATTGTAGATGGTAAAGATATGACCGAAGAAGAAAAAACTCAAATTGTTTTGGATCGTTGGGAATATTAATGAACACAGAAGCGAAGTTGGAACAGAAGTGTCGAAAGTTAGCTATTGACGCTGGTTGGTTGTCTTATAAATTTGAGAGTGAAGGAGGACTCCCCGATCGGATATTTATCAAAGACGGGCGAATTATCTTTGTTGAATTTAAGGCTCCAAAGACTGGCAGACTCAGTAAATTGCAGCAGGTTCAGATCAAAAGAATGATCAACGCTGGTGCAATTGTTCATGTCTGCGATAACGTTGAATCTTTTTTGAGGATTATTGAGTTATGAGTAGAGAATATACAACATCTGGCAAAGCCGTAGCTGCGGATAATTATATATCTAAAGACAACGAACCGGAACCTGAGAGAGATGAATCAGTA
>JAGGSN010000208.1 GCA_021159005.1 Candidatus Zixiibacteriota bacterium
GCGATGTTTGCTGGAGTTGTCCAATGTCTTGTTGTTCTATGGGCTGCGAATCAAGCAAGTTTCGCTTGTTGGGTGATATTTAAAGAACTCTATGAAAAAGGCCGGACAGTAGTGATTTGATTTATTAGTCAATTACAGCGAGGTGCGTATCGAATCGTAAAATGAATTCGGCGTACTCTTGTTATCAGGGAAACTTCCAAGGCGAATATCGACACGCCAATTCATCGGGGAATCAAACATCTCATGCAGGAAATATTTGATGCTCTCCTGAATACGATTTTTAACAATATCCGCGCCATCTTTTTGGGTTTCAACCAAGAGAATGCAGATTTTACCGTCATTGAAGCCTGAAATTATATCGGTTTGCCGAATAGTTTTTCTGAGAAGTGTTTTCATCCTGCGGGAAGTTTCGCTGTTGAGATTAGGAATTTCAATATCTCCGGTTTTGTTAAATCGAGTTGTGTCGATTTTAATAAACGAAATAAAACTTAAATACCTTTGTGCTCTTTTTAATTCTTGTTGAACACGGGAAAGAAAATTATCTCTTTCTTTATACAACTCATCTAAAATCTCAGTTTCACGATCCATTACCAGACTCTCTTTTTAAACTATACGAGACAGGGATTAGCAACAACTGGAAAACCCTATTCATGATTGTTTTAAAGCAAAAAGAATGCCGCATTTCCCACATTTACCAATCTTAGTCATTTAATCTTCCAGCACTTATAACTTAGTGAAATATTAAAAATTAACCCCCTTGTCATAGCATTAATATAGCGAATTTGTTCTAAATATAATCAAACAATTGTGCAATACAATACACATTGTTTGCAAGCATCAATCTATTATTTTGTATTCTTTTATTTTATACAATAATGACCTATAGCTAATATCCAGTAAAATTGCCGCTTTACGCCGGTTCCAGTTTGTTTTTACCAAGACTCTGCTTATAAGGTTTTTCTCAATTTCTCCAACAACTTTATTGACTTTTTTCTTAAGATTATAATCGCCATCATCCAAATTGACAGGTAAAGAAACCTCATCGGTTCCGGGAGAAGGTATTGGCCCTTTTAAAAATTCATAAATAATATTCACATCCCCGCGAACAATAATCTGTTTGATAAGATTCTCAAGCTGACGAACATTTCCAGGCCAATGATAGTTATATAGATGTTTCATTGTTTCGGAACGGATATTTATTTGTTCTTTATCATATAATAGAGAATATTTTCTTAGAAAATGCTCCATTAACAGCATTATATCATCTTTTCTTTCTCTTAATGGCGGCAGCTGTATGGTGATTTCATTAAGACGGTAATACAAGTCGTTGCGAATAATTTTCTGTTCCATAGCCTCTTCAAGATTACGATTTGTGGCGCATACAATTCTAACATCGACATGAATATTATTAATACCGCCTACTCTGACAAATTCTTGCTGCTCTAATACCTGAAGTAATTTTGTTTGTAATTCAATAGGCATCTCGCCGATTTCATCGAGGAACATTGTGCCCTTGTTGGCAACCTCGAATCGTCCCGGCTTGGTTTTGTTGGCACCGGTAAAAGCGCCTCTTTCATAACCGAAAAGCTCAGATTCTAATAATTCGCGGGGAATTGCTGCACAATTTACTTTTACAAACGGCTCGTCTTTCCTTGGCGAAAGCTTGTGAATCATGCGAGCGATGATTTCTTTGCCAGTACCTGATTCGCCCCTTATCAGGACTGTTAATTCGCTGGGAGAAATTTGTTCAACCACATTTTTCACATTCAACATCGGCTCGGTGTCGCCTATAAGAATTTCATTCTGGCTTTCCCTTATTTTCTTCTTAATATCAATAAGCTCTTCTTTAAGCTTTTTCTTTTCGAGCACGGTTCGGATATGAATTTCTAGTTCTTTAACATCAAAAGGCTTAGGTATAAACTCAGTAGCCCCTCTCTTTATTGATTCGACGATATTTTTTGTGTTGCCATGCCCGGACAGCATTATAACATCCAAAGAAGAGTCGGTGTTCTTAATTTTTTCGAGAACATCAAGACCAGATTGGCCAGGCATTTTTATATCCAGCAATACAAGATCAGGTTTAATATTCGGCGACTTTTTTGAGAGATATGAAATCGCTTCCTGTCCGTCACGAGCAGATTCTATTTCATATCCCAAACCAAGCCCCTCTGAAATTATCCAAGGAACTTTAGGGTCATCATCAACGACTAATATCTTTACTTTATCGCTATCCATAATGCTATATAGGTAAATCTATTTTAAAAGTTGTTCCTTTGCCTAAAACGCTTTCGACATTTAAACTACCGTTGTGCGCCTTAATTACTCTTTCGACAATAGCTAAACCCAAACCTGTGCCTGTTTCTTTGGTAGTATGATACCTGTCGAAAATACGATACAGTTCATTTTCCGGTATACCGCATCCGGTATCGATAAACGCAATTCTAACATAAGGCTCTTGGGCAGGATGAAGCATTATATTGACTTCAAGTACCCCATTATCCTCCATGCTTTCGATGGCGTTCAACATGATATTTATAACTGCCTCAAAAATCTCATTGTTATTGATCTCAATTTGGGGAACATCATTATCTTGATTTATGGTAAACCTAATATTTTTCTTTTCCAAGTCTTTTTCCAAAAGCTGAGAGGCTTTTATAATTACATCTTTTATCTTTGCTTTTGATGTACTGTACATGTTAGGATTAGCAGAATTTACTATTTCCATAACCAGATCATTTAAACGGTTTAATTCGTTTTCGGAACTTTCAAAAAACTTAGAGGCCTCTCTACCCTTAATTTTACTTTTATAAACCTGGACATTTCCCTTTAAATTAGTCAGCGGTTTTTTCAAGTCATGACAGATTTCAGAAATTATCTTCCCCATTGTTACTAATTTAATGCCATTAAGAATAGCTTTTTGGCGTTCAACTACAGAAACTGTCTGGGAAGCTACAATAGCAGCTAAGTTGCTTTCAGAATTGCTTAACTTATTTTGAGAAATAATCGTCATTATTCCGCTAACCGTATTGTGCAATTGAATTGGAACAACTTCAATTGCATGCTTTTTAGCAGATAAACAATCTGCAAACCATTTCATTAATTGATCCTTAACATAATCTATATCGACATTCTTACTTCTTTCTATAACTTCTTTATTTGTTTTCAGTTCAATAGGAGGCTCCGGATTAATTCGGCAGTCTGAGGATTTATACATAAATTCCCGTCTGAACAGGTTTATCCGCTCTGCCAGACCATACCAAATAACCGCTTCTATGTGAATAAGTTTGCGCAATTGAGAAAATATAATTTCGCCGACTCTTTCAATGTGGTCAATCGTGGATATTTTTCTGGTTATTTCAAATAGAACTGTCAACTCGTTTATTTTTTCATCCCTGTCAGCAAAAATATTTGCTCTATCAATGGCGATAGCTGCCTGAGCGCCAAAAGTGTTCAGAAGTTTAAGGTCATGTTCATCGAAGGTTGTGCCGGTTATTTTATTGTTGATATTAACAACACCCAGTATATTTCCCTTATACTTTAGCGGCACGGAAATCAGGGATTTGGACTCATAGTGCTGGCGATTAACCCGGGAAAATCGGACATCGCTTTCGATATCTTTAATTATCAGCGGCTCGCCCGATTGGGCGACATGACCGGAGATAGAATCGCCAACTTTCAGGCGCGTCTCGGCTACGATTTGCTTTGATAAACCGCAAGCTGCGCCTATATATAACTCCTGCTTATTCGGATCAAGAATCATAACCGAGCCTATCTTAGCCCCGATTACATCAATAGCTAAGGATAAAATCTGAGTAAGCGTTTCAGTAAGGTCTATGGTGGCAGCTAAAATAGCACTGGCGCTGTATAAAGCATCAATCTCGGAAAGCTTTTGCTCCAACATATGATTGGCAACTTTAAGTTGTTTAAGAAGACGTTCTTTTTCGAGAGCAGTTTGTCTTTTTTCAAGCGAGCGGGCGATAGCAATTTTAAGCTCTTCAAACTCGATAGGTTTTGTGATATAGCTGAAAGCGCCTTGGTCGACAGCCTCTTTGGCAGATTCTAAAGAAGCATAACCGGTCATCAGTATTACCTCAAGAAAAGGGTCTTTGTGATGAGCTTTTTCTAATATATCGAGGCCGTTTACGACTGGCATTTTGATGTCTGTGATAACGAGGTCAAAACTTTCGTTTTCAAGAAGCTTAGCTGCTTTTTCAGAGTCGGTGAATGCCTCAACCGTATGTCCCTCGATTACTAAAAGGGTTTTAAGGCTTTCGCTCATTCTCTTTTCATCATCTATTAATAAGATTTTAGAACTATTCATCATCTTTTCTTTCTATCGGCAAACTTATTTGGAAAGTTGCTCCGCCTTTATCATTATTATATACTATTATATTGCCCTGATGCCACTGAATAATTCCATAGCAAACCGATAATCCAAGGCCTGTGCCCTTTTTATCCTTGGTAGTGTAGAATGGTTCGAATATTTTTGACATGTTCTCTTTAACTATTCCGCCGCCATTATCACTGACATTTACCTGAATATTTGAGCCGGCAGCTTTGATTGAAATACGAATCTCTCCCCCATCTTGCATAACATCTTTGGCATTCATTAAAAGGTTTAAAAATACTTGTTTAAGTTTTTCAACAGAGCCGCGTATTTTCGGCAAATCCTCATCAATATCGTTATGGACTTCAATTCCGGCGTTTGTTAATTGATTGGAAATAAGAGTTAAGGTTTCGGCAATCACCACTCTTAAATCGACATCGGTAATCTTTTCCTGATGGGGTCGATAGAAATTTAAAAGCTGTCTAACTATGCCGGCAATACGAAACACTTCTTCCTTAAGTATTTTTATATAATCAGCATAAACATCATCCGGTATATCTCTCTTAGCCATAATTTGAAGGTAATTGCTTATAATTCCGAGAGGATTATTAACCTCATGAGCGATGGAGGCTGACAATTTTCCAAGAGCAGCCATTTTTTCTGTTTCGACCAACAGCTTTTGAGTACGTTGAAGTTCCTCATTAATTTGACGTTCGCGCTCATAAAGCCGAGCATTTTCTAAGGCGACAGAAAGCTGGTTCATCAATAATGATAAAAATTCCAGGTCGTTTTCACCAAAGTCAGCTTCGGATATTTTCTTCGGAAGCAATAAAATTCCAAGGAGCCTGTTTTTCATCAACATGGGAGCAACCAGTTTTACGCTCAATCGATTTAGTAATTCGTCTAATTCCTGATCGGCATCAACACTTGCATACAAGTCATCGGAGGTCAACGGTTTGCCCGTTTTAATAAAAGTCTTTATCAAGGGGCTGTTATACTTAACTCTTAAGTTCTCCAAACAATCGGCGCTTAAGCCCTTAGAATGAGGATTCGCTAAATACTCTGCCTCTTTATCTGTCAGCAATATTATCGCGCTTTCTACTCCCATTTGGCCAAGACATGTAAGCAAAATAGCATCGATCAATGAACCTGTATCCAGCATCGAGGAAAGATGGCGGGATATTTCAAATACGGTATAAAGATCGAAAATCTTCCGGCGAAGTCTTCTGTTGGCATCGCTAAGCTGGCTGATTCTGACAGATAAATCATTATCATTAAGAGATGAATTATCCCTGCTATCATCCGGCAAAGGCTCTAAAGCTTTACTGTTTGTCATCTATAAAAATATTCGGCAATGCCCGGTCTTTTGTTAACAACTTATGGACAATCTCCCCTAACTGGCGGATTGCCGGAACCCCTGAAATAAGCGATTAAATAAACAATATCAGAACCGATGACCTGGCAATCGCCATTGGCATCGCCGCTCAAAAAAGGAGCGGGAGCAGGATTTTGCCCTTTAAAGTAAGCCGCAAGATAAGTAATATCAGAACCGATAACCGAGCCATCTCCGTTAGCATCGCCGGGAAGGAAATCAAGCTGAAGCATAAAATCTAAAGTCGTATCTGAGCTAATCGCGAAAGCAGGATATAAAGAATCGGCATACTCGTCATGAGCGGCAGCTATATTATAAACACCAGGTTGAATTCCCGATATAGAATAATATCCATCGATATCGGTTGTATCAAACAAGCCAATATCGGAAATTGTTACAATCGAGCCAGTGAGGTCAACAGAAGTATCATAAAGGGCAACATAACCAGATAAAGAATAAAACTGTCCGACAACCTCAATCTTAAAGCGATTAGATAACGGCGACAGGTCTCCCCTGTCATCCCGGGCAGATACCCGAAAAGTGTATTCGCCGGATGAGTAAGGTCCCACTTGCAAACTTTCCTGATAGGCATATTCAGTCAGGATAGTCGTTGAGGCAAATGAATCATAAGGATAAATATCATCGATATAGATGCCTTCATTCTCAATCACATCATCTGTCCAGTAGCGGAATCTGATATCGGCTTCCTGTCCTGCATAATCAGCTAATGAATACTGCGCCAAAACCCAGCCGCCTGAACTGCCGGTGATGCCAAATTCCTCATTATGGTTATTCGGGTTTGATGATGTTGACCGGTTGCCGTCAAGCTGATACCATACATAGCCGCCATCGGTGGAAATTTCGACATAGGCATAGTCCCAATCGGTTTCGATATCATACCAAGTCCAAAATGTCAGCGTATCGCCGGTTTCGATTTTGAGTCTTTCTTTTAATTCTGCTATAGCCCGATAGCCGTTTCCCTGCCCTGAATATATAGAATAACTCCCGCTATGCTTTCGAGTGGTGCTTAAAGCAAAACTCTCAAGCTCAAAATCGGATGCCTGTTCGCATTGATTAGTGATTTGCTGATAACCGGTTTTCTCGACAACATAATAGCTGACAGTAGCATTGAATGTATCAATATCCGCAGTTTGCCAGTGAATGTAAAAGCTTTGGTCTGCAGGCGCTGTCGCTGGCGATGTTATTGCGGGAATCTGCGGATTGCGCCGTTTGTATATCTCATAAGCATGGTTAGAATAATTCAACAAAGCCTGAACATTTTCGTTTATCAATACGGGAATACGCGCCAATGATGGCCAAAATCCATCGGAGCTATTACCTACCTCATGAGTGATGGCATACACTTTTCGTTTGCTTTGTCTTTCGCCCCAAGCCCAGTCATTAGCATCTCCGTTTGTGTTATACAATAACTGCCAGGCAGTACCGGCAGCATAGCCCATAGTATTATGGGCATAATTGCCGAAATATTCCCAGTATTCGCTGACATTTTCATTAATGCCATCATAATAACCCCAGGACCAAAGACACAAATTGCTGTAGGAGTGGAAATTTTGAATCCAGGCGAAATCATGGCTTTCAATAAACGACATTAAGGCCTGAATCTCCGGCTCGGAACCGGGAGTTGGCCCGCGATAGGTATTACTTGAGGTATATCCAGATGAGCCGCTGTTGTCATAACCCCAAAAATAGGGATAGTTGCGGTTTGGGTCGACCCCATAGGAGCCATCGCCGTTGTTGCGGCGGTTTTTGCGCCACATGCCGCCGCCGGAGGGGTTTGTTTGACGGTTATACTCATAGCCATCCGGGTTGACAATCGGGACTATGAAGAACTCGTTATTATCGACTAAATCGGTAATATCAGGGTCGATACCATAATTTTCCGAAAGCTCTTTTATAAATTCAACACATATATCGACAGTAACCGGTTCGCGGGCATGATGCAAACCATCGATAAATATCTCCGGCTCGTTCTCATCGACACCGGGATTATCCGAAACCTTAACCATCCAGAGATCCCTGCCCTCATGAGTCTGACCTATAGATACTTTGGGAGCTACAAGCGCAGGATAATTGCTTGCCAGCGAATCAAGCGCCGCCATGGTCTCGGAATATGTCCTGAAGCCGCCCATTGTCGTGCCGACCGGATAGCGGCTCTGGTAAAAAGCCGTCAAGTCCTCATGGATGATTTCAATTGGAAGTCCCCATACTTTTATGAGATTATAAGCTAAGCTATCGGCTATTATTTCTATATATTGGTCGGGTTGAAAATCGACAATATCGAAACCGGAAAGTCTTGTTATTGTCTCACTGCTTGTATCGAGTACTCTTATCTGCTTATAAATATCAGCCCCGGCAGAAACCGTTAAAAAGATAGCTATGATTATAGTTAGGAATCTGACACGCATTTTAACCTCTTTGCTGTAATTTATTTTACTTTAATACATTCAGTTAGCAGTTTCAATGCTTTAACATATTAATTTAATCAAACTATAGCGGTTGTCAATGATTTTGTGCATAGGTTTTCATTTTGATATGCCGCGGATACCATGAAATAATATAAACTATTGCTCACATACAATAGAAGTATTATATAAAAGCATGAGATATCTTTTGATATTATTTCAAATATTGGTTGGCTGTACAACACTTTATGCAGATGACGGCATTCCGATATCGAGATTAGATTATAGCGACATTAATGGCCAGCTTTCAATCGCGTATGAGCTTTGGCAAAATGGGAAAATTAAATTAGCCATATTAGAAATCGAAAAACAGCTTGAAGCTGATTCATCGTTAATTACTGATGCCGCTGTAATATTAGGCGGTAATTATCATCTCAAACGTCTGACAGATAATATTTATACCGATAGAGTCGGGGGGTTTTCCCCCTCCGGCAATAAGCTGGCATATTCACAGGATACCTTTACGGTTCGTATTGATGACGGCATGTTCGACTGGCTCGAGGAGAGAAACACCGGCCTCGCCTATTATGATTTCACAGTTGATAAGGAAACAACGCTCGAAATATTTGAAGAAAATCCCGGCAAACCGCGTTTTTTATCAGATACCTGTATTCTATATATTGCCCGGACAGATACCAATCCCGAAAACACTCCTAAAATAAATTTGTTTGCCTACGATTTATCAATGGGAACAACCACCACTTGTTTTCCGTTTCAAAGGCAAAGCTACTGCCCTTATGAAAATGGGGTTATTTTTTATGACAGGCATGAAGAAGCGATAGTGATAAAAGATTTACAAAACCATGAGCAGGATGTTCTCTATCATAATGAGAGCATGATAAATTATCGGCGTCCGCTGAGGTTAATTCGTAATTTCTGCATCGGCAGTGATGTAATCATGTTCGATGCGGGGGAATCATCATACAAAAGTATTTACGGAATTTCCCTCAATGGCAGTGTGCCGGAGATTTTAATTACCGCACCTTTATCTTTTGGAAATGATTCACGTTATTATCCGGCAGCGGTTAATTATAATGAATTCGCCTACTTAGTGAATTATTACGGCAATATAGATATATATTATCATAAAGCCGATAAAGATTACAGGCTGACATTCGATGGTGGAGACAAGTATTATTTAGCAGTATCTCCCGATGGCTCAAAGATAGCATATTCTTACAGATTGTTGTCTCAGAACCAGGAATCGTATGAGATATTTATGCTGGATTTCAGCATTGAGGCTAATATAGAGGATTTAATGTATAGATTTAAGGTATATCGGTAATATAATGCATGACAACATATTAGTAAAATCCTATATCGAATCGCTCAAGGGTCTGGTCGAGGTCGATGTGGTTTATGGCAGTAAGCGTGATATCATATTACAGGGTAGGTTTAGTTCGTTAATCGGCGGCAGTGAGTTTGACATATTAAATAGAATCGCTATGCTTCCCGGCAAACCGGAGATTATCTGTGTCGAGCCAAAAGTAGTTGTGCGGATTACAATGCCGGGCAAAGTAAGCATCAGGAAAGTACCATGGTTGAATATCGTTTTATTTATACTAACTCTTTTTTCCACTCTTTTAGTTGGCGCCGGTAATGCCGGAACTGATTTTGTCAACAACCCTGAGATGTTCTGGACTGACCCCTGGAAGATTATACTGGCGGGCATGCCGTTTTCGTTTCCGCTTTTGGGGATACTGTTATTTCATGAGTTCGGGCATTACATAGCCTCACGTCTGCATAATGTAAAAGTCTCCCTGCCATATTTTATCCCCTTTCCCAATATTATAGGCACGATGGGGGCTGTGATAAGATCCAAATCGCCATTTATAACTCGCATACAGCTTTTTGATGTCGGTGCGGCCGGGCCATTAGCGGGGATGGTTGTTGCCATACCGGTTGTGATATGGGGCTTGGCGCATCCTGTTTTTATTACTGAGACACCGGATATTTCCGGTTTGTTTTATCTTGGAGATTCGCTTCTTTTTACATTGATAAGCTGGCTTGTTCATCCGCCGACCCCGGATGGCTATATCGCTGTTCTTAGTCAAACGGCTTTTGCCGGCTGGGTCGGCTTTTTGGTTACCATGTTAAACCTTCTGCCGATTGGCCAGCTTGACGGCGGGCATGTGATGTATGCCATGTTTGGCAAGATACAGCGCAAAATCGCTTATGCCGCATTATTAGCATTGGTTGTTTTATCATTTTACTGGACCGGCTGGATTTTATGGGCATTGCTGGGATTTTTCTTAATCAAGCCGGCTCATCCCCCGACTGTGCTGGATGAGATACCCTTGGATAAAAGGCGCATGGCAATCGGTTATCTGTGTATTGTTGTTTTTGTATTATGTTTTATGCCTGTGCCTATTGTTTTTTGATTGAGGGTTTTGGCGTTAGGATATCGTCCGTTGCGGCATCCGCCTAATGTTGGCTACTCTGATGCATACCAACAAGAGGGCGTATCCGCCAATGGCGGACGCCCTACGCGCAGATATTTTTATTAATCCTACGTCTATATCTCAAAAACGGTTTTGCCGCCGACAATCGTTCGTACGGCTCTGCCAACGAGCTTTCTGCCTATAAAAGGCGAATTCTTTGACAGCGATTTGAAATCATCCTCAGCAACATTCCATTCGCATTCGGGGTCGATAATCGTTATGTCGGCAGGAGCGCCAGCCTCAAGCTTGCCGGCAGGTATATTGAGAATGCAGGCAGGCGTTGAGGACATCATCTTAATCGCCGTCAGCCAGTCGATGACGTTTTTCCTGACAAGCTCAGTAGAAACAAGCCCAACCGCCGTTTCAAGTCCTATCATTCCCGGAGGGGCGTAGTCGAATTCGAGTTGTTTCTCATCATAGGCATGAGGCGCATGGTCGGTGGCGATAACATCAAAGACGCCATCGGCAATGCCTTTTTTTATCGCCTTAATATCCTTTTGGGTGCGCAAAGGCGGATAGACTTTCAGATTGGTGTCATAGGTTTCCAGCAAATCATCGGATAGCGTAAAATGATGAGGACAGACCTCAGCGGTAACCATGATATTTTTCTTCTTGGCTTTCTTGATCAAATCAACGCCGCCGGCTGTGGAAACATGAGCGATATGAACAAAACCGCCAGTATATTCAGCCAGCATAATCTCGCGGGCAATCATCAACTCCTCGGCAACCCTCGATATTCCGCGAAGCCCAAGCTTGGAGGCAATATACCCTTCGTTGGCGACTCCACCTTCGGCAAGGTCGTTATATTCGCAGTGAGATATCACCGGCACGCTCAGCATCTTGCAGTACTCTATTGCCCGACGCATGATTAGGCCATTCTGCACGCCGGAACCATCATCGGAAAAAGCGACCGCGCCAGCCCGATGCATGTCATCCATCTCTGCCAGTTCTTTGCCCAAGCGGCCTTTTGTAAGCGCGCCAATCGGGTAAACATTGACCACAGCCTCTTTGGCTTTCTGTATAACGAATTTAACTGTCTCCTGATTGTCAATAGTCGGCTCTGTATTCGGCATGCAGGCAGCCGAGGTGAATCCGCCAGCGGCGGCGGCTTGCGAACCGGTAAAGATTGTTTCCTTATACTCATAGCCGGGTTCGCGGAAATGCACATGCATATCAACCAAGCCGGGACATACCAGCTTTCCTGAGGCATCAATATCGCCTTTATCTTTCTTCTTTGACTTGATGACCTCAGCTATTTTGCCTTTTTTGACAACAATTGCGCCGGGTCCGAAATAGTTATCGGCCGGGTCGACAATTGTTCCGCCAGTTATTGTAAAATCACTCAATTTTTCCAACTCCACCGCTTAACAGGTATAAAACCGCCATTCTTATCGCCACGCCATTGGTTACCTGTGGTAATATCACCGAATCGGGACTATCGGCAACCTCTGAGGCTATCTCCACGCCGCGATTCATCGGGCCCGGATGCATTATTGTATAATTCTTGTTAAGATATTTAAGCCGCTCTTTTTTTATGCAGAATCTATTGCTGTATTCTCTTAAGGTCGGCAGCAGTCCCGCCGATTGCCTTTCTTTCTGAAGACGCAGGATATTGACTACATCCGCGCCCTCGAGCGCCTCTTCAATGCGAGTGTACACATCGATACCCATTTGCTCAACCTCGTATGGAAGCAGAGTCGTCGGAGCGCACACCGCCACGCTGGCGCCAAGCGTTTTCAGTCCCCAGATATTAGAGCGAGCAACGCGGGAATGCTTTATATCGCCGATAATGGCAACCCGCAATCCTTTTAAGTCGCCGTATTTTTCACGGATAGTAAAGATGTCAAGCAAGCCCTGCGTCGGATGCTCATGAAAGCCATCGCCGGCGTTTATAATTTTCGAGCCACAATTTTGGGTAAGCATATACGGCGTGCCTGAGGCTGAGTGACGTATAACAATCATATCTATTTTCATCGCCTCGATATTCCAGACAGTATCTAAAAGCGTTTCGCCTTTGACTACTGAGGAGGATACCTTAGCGAAACCTATAGCATCGGCAGACAATCTTTTTTCGGCCAGCTCGAATGAAATTTTTGTGCGCGTGGATGGCTCATAGAAAAGATTCAGGACAGTGATATGCCTTAATGTGGGGACTTTCTTTATCGGGCGCGAAAGAATTTCTTTTAAGGTAACGGCGGTATCGAGGATTAGGTTTATCTCATCGGCGGTCATGCCCTCAAGGCCAATGAGATGTTGAGAGCTTAGTTTCATTTCACCTCTCCCCCGTTACTTTGCTGAAGTATTACGCTGTCTTCGTCATCGTGTTCTTTTAGGTTGACGATGACATTTTCATCGGTGAAAGTCTGCAGTTTTATAGCCGTGTAATCAGCGCAAATCGGCAGTTCGCGATGGCCGCGGTCGATAAGCACCGCCAGCTGGATGCATCGCGTGCGGCCGTAATCGGACAGTTCGTTAAGTGCCGCCCGGACAGTCCGGCCGGTGTAGAGAACATCATCAACGAGAATAACTATCTTGTCATCGATGGAGAAACTCAAATCGGTTTTCTGGATAATCGGCTGGTCGAGCTTGATTTGGACATCATCGCGGTACATGGTGATATCGACTGCGCCGACTGGCGGGGCTGTTTTCTCAATCCGCTTGATAACTTTCGCTACTCGTTCGGCTAAGAATACGCCGCGCGTGCGGATGCCGATAATCACCATATCATCAGCGCCGCCGTTGTGTTCTAAAATCTCGTAGGCGATTCGCTCGATAGACCTTTTAATGCCTTTGGCATCCATTATTTTTGTATTAATCATATTTTATCCTAAAAAAAACCCGCCTGCAGCGGATTGGCTATTTTATAAACACATCTCATTCTGAAAGCTCTTTTATATATTGTTGGAGAGGGATTGTCAAGGGGAATATTTTGTTTTGTAGGATATTTTATGTGTTTGGATGAGAAAAAGCATATCAGATGGTGGTGTCGGGTTTCTCCCGCTGGTCGGAACCCGACCTACTTGAAATCTACTTAATCTTTTACTCACTTTATTTTTACAAGTAAATATTTAAAAATACTATGATTTGGATTTTTACAATTTTTACTCTTATCTATTTTACTATAATCTGACCATGAAATTTCATATTTGTTACTTAATGTTATTTTTTCTGTTCGACCTTTTTTTATTCCAGAAGAACTATTATTTTCCCATCCATGTTCACCTTTCTCAATTTCATTTGAATCTTGAAGTCTAAATTGTATATCACTCGGAATTTTTTTTCTATTGGTTTTTTTCCAGT
>JAGGSN010000209.1 GCA_021159005.1 Candidatus Zixiibacteriota bacterium
ACTTGCACGGCAGCCCTGGCAGCATATCCAGTAACGGAATATCGAAGTTGATGTAGCACGTTCCCTCGTTTTCGGGTTCCTGTACAGTTGGTTCGACCGCTGGTTTCGGCGCGGTCGGCTCGACCACTGGTTCCGGTACAGTTGGTTCGACCGCTGGCTCCGGTACTGCCTGCCACTTACCGTTCTTACAGACGTATCCCGCCTTCTTATCTCCGGGAATGCATTCGGGTTTTGTCGGACATATATCGCCAGTTGGGATCCACCGCTTTTGCGCTGCATTGAACCTCTCTGCGTATATCACAGAACCGTCCCAGCAGGTGGTTGGTTTTCGTAGCGCTCCATTCATTGGTACGGGAGGACATTTTTCTCCAGTGGCGACCCACCACTTTATATTTGCATCGAACCTCTCTGCGTATATCACAGAACCGTCCCAGCAGGTGGTTGGTTTTCGTAGCGCTCCATTCATTGGTACGGGAGGACATTTTTCTCCAGTGGCGACCCACCACTTTATATTTGCATCGAACCTCTCTGCGTATATCACAGAACCGTCCCAGCAGGTGGTTGGTTTTCGTAGCGCTCCATTCATTGGTATGGGAGGACATTTTTCTCCCGTGGCGACCCATCTGTTATTGCAGCACACCTCTTTTTGAATCACCGAATTGTTCCAGCACGTTTCATCATATCGTTTTTCTCCCTCTGCACACACACGTATCCGATCGATATAACTCTTTGCTGTTTCTAAATCTGGTCCGAAACTTGCGAAACAAAACTCGTCATCCCAATAGCCCCATTCACTTCTGCCAGCGGCTGGGAGATACACCCATTCAAGTGTAACACCTTTGTATTCCACCTTGTTTGGGCATGTCTCGTTGCTTGGTACCCATTTTCCGTCGCGACAGACCTCTCTGAATATTTTTTTCCCTGACGGACAGTCAATTGGTTTTCTTCGCTCACCCTCTACACTGCAGTCGTTGGGTCCCATAATTCGCGTACTGATGCTCGCTCTGACAGTGTCACCATCACGCAGCTGGAACGTTATTTTTTTGTACCCGCCGCTCCAGCTCCACCACACAGATACATAGTCGCCTCTATCGAAAGTGTGAACATGATCACCGCCATCAGGAAAAATCGTTCTGATGTTCGGACTCGAAAACCCGTGGATGTTCCCAGCGACATACAGGCGTTGCGAATACGGATACTCTGCGGCGTCTACCGGATTACACACGCACATGCCGTCGTCCGCCCAGAAATCGCAGCAGGGACCGATGTGCAGGCATATTCCCTTTCCAAAGCATGTGCGTTTCGGTTTTGACATTACATTGTTGTCGTTATATGGTCTATGCGGTTGTGGTTATCGCGCAGAGCGGTGGTACCCATGCGCCGGGTGTGTAAGGTATCCCTGGCAGTGTGTCCAGTACCGGTAGCACGCATTTGATGTAGCACGGTAGTCCAGCGTTTATACGGACGGTGGCTTCGTCTCTCGATAGGTATTTCTTTTCGGTGGTTGGCGTCACGATTGGCACCGCACCATGTGGCGTTGGTGGTGTTGGTGGCGTGACCCCTGCCGGTGGTACGCAAACGCCGCCCTCGCATGTATCACTTGCACCGCACCACTTCTCGTACACCAGCTTGCCGTTGACGCATTTTTTGAGCATGTATCGTCCTTCGGCTTCGTTATACTCGCATACAATTGCGCCTTCGTCGCATGTTGGCGTTGGTGGTGTTGGTGGCGTGACCCCTGCCGGTGGTACGCAAACGCCGCCCTCGCATGTATCACTTGCACCGCACCACTTCTCGTACACCAGCTTGCCGTTGACGCATTTTTTGAGCATGTATCGTCCTTCGGCTTCGTTATACTCGCATACAATTGCGCCTTCGTCGCATGTTGGCGGTGGTGGCGTTGGTGGTGTATATGGTGCCGCTACCGAGAACGATCTGCTACTTTCCTGGACATGTACATCCTCGCATCGCCCGCCGACCATGTTGCAGATAATTTTGTATGTCCCGTCGCCTTCGTCCGTTACCCACGAACCCGATTCGGAAAAACTATACCTCTTAGAGCTGCCTTTGGGCAAAGACGCTAAGCTTATGAAGGTGTACGACATCCCGCCGTGACCCATGTTCTTCATCGGTCCGTCGTTGTAGCTATACATGATACAATAGTTGTATCCGGTCTCCAGCCCATCAACGTATCCTGATACGTATATCTTTCCGTTTTCTCGTTTGCGCTTTTTTGCACTTTTTATTGATGCCATATTATTCAATCTCCTATGGTTTTGTTGCTATCACGCAGAACGGCGGTACCCATGCGCCGGGGGTGTAAGGTATCCCTGGCAGCATGTTCAGTATCGGCAGCACGCATTTGATGTAGCACGGCAGTCCTGATTCATAACGCTCTTCTGCGGCTTGTGTCGTTATCTCCTCAACACCTTCTCCGGGTATGAATGGCTCTCCTCCTGGAGGAGGTGTGTACTCTCCTCCGGGCGGTGGCGGTATGTACTCTCCTCCGGGCGGTGGCGGTATGTACTCTTCTTCTCCCGGTGGTGGTATGTACTCTTCTTCTCCCGGTGGTGGTATGTACTCTTCTTCTCCCGATGGTGGTGCAGTCGGTACTTCGCCCGGTGCAGCTTTGTGTTTTATGGTGAACACGCGAGCATCCAGTCGGTCGTTGCCACCGATAGTGTCGATTTCCCACAACTCGACTCTCAGATTCCAATCATAACCAGGCATCGCCCATCGCGGGTCCCAATGAGTAGACGTCCTGATGGTTGTTGAATAACCCGGCTTTACTGACCGGTACGTATCTGGCTCTTTATCGATGACCTTTCCTTCTGGGTTCTTGAGGTATACCCGAAACTCAGCCGTTTCCGAACCAGTGTTCATCACATGGGTATCGACGGTGATCTCCGCGCCCTTGTATGCCGACGCAGGGTACGACACGTTCGTGATCTTGCCATTCTCTGCCATCGACGTGTCGAGTTTTATCGAACATACGCGAGCATCCAGTCGGTCGTTGCCACCGACCGTGTCGATTTCCCACAACTCAACTCTCAGATTCCAATCATGCCCAGGCATAGCCCAGCGTGGGTCCCAGTGGGTAGACGTCTTGATGGTTGTTGATTGTCCCGGTGCAATAGAACGGTATGTCTCCGGTTCCATGTCGATGGTTATTCCTTCTGGGTTCTTGAGGTATACCCGGAACTCAGCAGTCTCTGTACCGGTGTTCTTCACGGTCGTGATGACTTCGATTTCGGCTCCTTTCCTGGCTTTCGCAGGGTACGACACGTTTGTGATCATGCCATTTTCTGTCATTGTTTTGTTCCTCCTATGGGCGTTTCGTTATGACGAATCCTGGTAATATCGGGATCGATGATGACCACGGCAACCCCGGAAGCAGATCCAGTAGCGGCAGCACGCATTTGATGTAGCACTGTAGCCCTGCTGCGGTTCGTTCTCTCGCCTCATCGATTGATAGGTATTTGGGTTCTGTCCCTGGTGGAGGCGGAGCGATTGGTGATTCACCTGCCGCTTCCCAGTGGCTGAATACCCATTTACCATCGACACATTTTCTGATGTAGTGGCGTTTGTATGTAGCGTCGTACACCCTATCAGTGTCTCCATCGATGCATGTTGTGCTTGGCGGTATAGTCGGCTCGCCGGGTGATGGTGTGGTCGGTACCTCCTGTGGTGTGGCTCGTATCATCACCTGAACACTGTCCGAATACTTGTTTGTTATTAGCCTGTCGTCGCAGGCGTATACCCATATAAGTGCGTCCTCATGCTCTTTGAACTCCCTATCTTTCAGGAGCTCTTCACCTGTCACCTCGAACGTCTCGTTACCATCCACCATACGGATTTTCGGATCGTTTATGCGTCCATATCCAGGCTTTGAAGACGCGATCCACCCTTTCTTATCCATTCCGTATATCGTTACTTTGAACTTGTCGGTTCTGTACCCGGTTTCGGGTGATATTGTGAGACCCAGTGGCTCCCCGAGTTCCTCGTCGAGCCCCTCGTCGAGCTCGTCGTAATCAGTGTCGCCAAAATCAAGTGATTCATTATCGAGTTCCATATACATTCCTCTTATACTTCTGTTATTATCCATCCCCATGGTACCCACATGCCGGGGGCGTAGGGCACTCCCGGAAGCAGGCTCAATATAGGGAACCCAATTTTTATCTCATATCGTGTCCCTGCGGCATATCCGATGGCAGCATCTCTCGGCGTCACCGGCAACGGTGTTGTCAATCCAGGTATCTGTTCAGTGATTTTCTCAGTCATGCTGGGGATGTGTATATGAACCGCTTCAATCGGTGTACGCAGGTCAATCATGTTCGGACGAACTTCTTGTGCGTACATGTAGATCGTGACATCACCACTCTCCTTCGTCCCCGGTACTCGCCCGATAATCGTTCTATGGTGATCTGCGAATTGCGCCAGTTCTCGTCCGGTGACGCTAACAGAAAAATCACCGTAATGTTCTCGGAACACCGGATCGAGATACCCAGCGTATTTGCCCTTACCAAACTTTATCTGTACGCGGCGACCCTTTACCGATCCCTTTACCTGGAGAACATATTCTGCGTCGGGGTGATCGATCAGTTCGGGGGTTGGTTCAAAGACAAGCAATTGGAATGGCTCCAACCCTGCGCGCGCTCTCTTCTCCATATATTTTTGCAATGCTGATAATCCTGCATACAATGCCGCCAGTACGCAGACGATTTTTACAAGAAGGATCACTGCTGCAAGAGGAGGGAATAGCGTTTCATCATCTGGTGAATATTCCGGTGGGAGTCGCTCGCCGGCACCAACGCCTCGTCCCATCCGTACTGCAGGCATTGTGGTCTCCGTGCCATAGATCATCGCGTGTCGCGCGCGGCGCTCTTCTTCTGTTCGTGGGGTTCCGTATGGCATATCATTTACCTCCATCAGGCTTCCCGAATATGAATTCTTCAACATCGGGCAGCGGTAACTTGCGACCAAAATCGATAAGAACTGGTTTCGCAATCAGTGTTGCCATCGTAGCGATTGCGGTCATGCTGCCAGCCAAAATACCAGCTAACAGTACATAATCAAGATCGGTTCTGCCGTCTGAATTTTCTGACATTTTTATCCCGTCCTGTACATCTTGGTCCGTATTTCAGCCAATGACTTTTCGATCCGACCATAGGTCGTTTTGTTGTCGTCTCGTATCCATTCGATCATCCGTTGGTTGTCCGCTTTGATAGACTCCACCAGCTCTTCGAGGTTTTCGGTCATCTCGCCGAGCCGGTCAATCTCATTACATCTGTCCATAACGATTTCCTCTAGTTTCGATACCCGATGATGAAAGCACCATATAACTATCGATCCAAATGAAAATATTATGGCACTGATGATGCTGATCCCGCGCATCTCGATTGGTACCCATTCAAACATTTGATCGCCTTATGGTCTATGGATGTGGTTTATAGCTCCAGCGCTTCGATGATCTCATCCCGTGATGCAGACAACGCGATTGGCGTGGCATCCCAGATTGTTTTGGTATCGTATATGATGGGATCGATTCCACCGAGTGTTGCTATTCGGCACTCGATTCTCCGGTTCAGTATTCTGTCAACAAGTTCGATGTCTCTGACGACTTCGACACCATATAGATTGTATATCCACTTGACGGCAATCGTCTGTGCCACTGATGCTCTGTTGTACCACGCGAACCCGATATTCAAGTCCTTTGGTATCCAGACCTCACTACATGGCTTCGGGTCGTCATACGGCGACATTGTCCCGTCCACATAGCCGAAATCCGCTTTGCTGGATCGACTCTTCACATCTATATTCCGACGGGTCTTGCCCTCCGGATATGACAGATACGCCCGCACATCACTCTGCCGGATACCGTAGAAGAGCTGGTATATGTGGTCTTTCTCATCGACTTCGAGAATATTGTCAACCGACGTATCGGTCGGATGCCCGATCTTTGTCGAATCTTTCCATGTGTCAGCCGGGAATGGTGTTGCAGAACTTGAATATTTCACGATATATGGGTCCCACACGATCTGCTCTTTAGCCAAAACGCGGAACGGGATGATCCCCTTACCTGGAAAATTCAGTGCTAACAGATAGTTTTCGAGCAGTTGCAGCTCGTCTATGCTTTTCGCTATTGTCATGCTATTGTCCTCTTGATTATGTTATGAGGTTGTAGAAATGTTGGATGCGCGGGTATTTAAATGTGTGGTCGTGTATATTTTTACATGGTTACAACTGTACATGACAAAAAGTCGTTTTTCCATGTTCTGAAGATCGATGCTTGCGTTGTTCCCTGTGCCCCCGATACTGTCAGGGTTGTGCCATCAGTCCGCAGAGAGGGAGTAGTACGCCTATGTGATCGAATAATCCCCATTCACCCGGTATATATCGAACACCGGGAAGTGAGTGAGCCCCAGGTATTATCGATTTTAGGTAGACGGGTTGATCGTTTTCAAATCGCTCTATAGCTTCTTCGGGCTCAAGCCATTTTTCTGTCGTCATCCCGCCGAACGTAATCTTTACAGTTGGTAAATATATCTCGCGCCCTTTGTATTTCTGGAGGTATTTTTTTCTGAACTCGGATGACATCAAATCTCGTATTGGTCTGGCGCGGCTGGTTCTGAGAGGTTTTAATATATTATCTTCAACAAAATTCTCTCCACACAATCTAATGCCCATCGGAACCCAGCCCTCAGACCATTCAGCGACTTTTATGATCTCCCGATAATCACCCGAATCGATCATCCTAAACATCTCCGCACGGAAATGCCCATACGCTTTGACGCATTCTGATGGATTCATGTGACAGTGAAAATGTTGGATGCGCGGGTATTTAAATGTGTGGTCGTGTATATTTTTACATGGTTACAACTGTACATGACAAAAAGTCGTTTTTTTCCATGTTCTGAAGATCGAGGCTTGCGTTGTCCCCTGTACCCCCGATACTGTCAGATAACCAGCTACTTAAATTCTCTCCCAATCAACACCCCACCGCCAAGATCGCCTCCAGAAGCTTCTTTATCTTCTGTATCACGCCACCGACCGATTTGGTCTTTGTGCCGTCTATACCGAGGGCATCGCGGATCTGCTCTTTTTCTTCTGGTGTCCACCCCGCACCACCAGCCACCTCCGCCTCTGTGATTATTCCGCGTGTTGCCAGTGAAATCGACATGTTCACGGTTCCCTCGTTACTTTATACATCTTCACTTTGTCTTCATCTGGGGCTGCTTCATTCGTGACTTGCACGTTAAATATGGCGATCTCGCCCTCTCCAACCCCACCGTCTGTTGCCGCGAGCACATCAGCTTTGTTACCGAATATTCGCATTCTACCCGCCACAAGTAGTCCTTTTGCGTTGTATGCAGTGCTATCGAGCAAGAAATTCTGCTGCACCAACCCTCTGATGACCAGCATCGCTTCACCGGTGGTCCCTACAATTGAATGACCTGATAAAACTTCATCCCACACGGCATCGGCTATCGCACCGTAATCCACGATACGACTATAAATGCTCAACCCATCTACGGTGATTGCGGTTGTGAAACCAACCAACACCTTGAATAAGATTACGTATTCTGCCTCATTCAGAGCACTGGTATCAACTGGTGCACCCCAGAAGCCGATTTCTCCGCCCTGTTTTTGTAAAGTTACTTTGCCACTTCCATTGATAGCCGTATCCAAGCTTAACGAGCCATCAACCTGTGATACCTTGTAGAACCACGCTTCAGCGCTGGTGGGATCAGTCGCGCCGCCTTCCGTGTTCGTGACGCCTACGGAAACATTTATATAATTTTGTCCTTTAAAAACTCTTGTTATCATTTTCAATCACCTCTTTTTCATTTTCTTCTTCTTTCACCTGTTCTTCTTCTTTAATATCCATAGTTTTCGGATCTGCGACGATGCTCCGTAGCTTTTCTATCGTCTTTTTCATATCTTTATCTGTTATCTCCTCCTTCAACACCGCTTTAATTTCCGAAAGCAATTCAGAATCCTTTTTGTAACACTCCTCTATGGTGGGCACATCATCAGGATTTTTCAGCATGGCTTGTACAGTAGGGCATGTGTCATCACATCCACCATGCACATACCTGACCAACGTCCGGTTGCCCTTTTTATCAGCGAAGATCGCAATCTCTCGTCGGTTGTCATCCATGAACAACTTATGTTCGTCCGGTTCATACAGAACTATGTCTGTATCATGGAAGGGACAGTGCACTACTTTCATACTTCACCTATTTCAATGTTGTCGAATCTAACATTGTAGCTCGAATTCACTGAAATGCCTGTTAATCCGGCGTATCCCGAGAGGATTGCATGGTTTGTATCTTCGACCATTGTCACCAGATTCCATGCACCAGACAAATATTCTTCAATTGAAAGCTGGAAACCATCTACACGAAAACGAGTCCGTGTGTAGACATAGTAGGGCTGTGAACTAGCGATCGCTGCGAGTTGGGTGCTAACACCGTTTACGACTCTATCAATGTAGTAAGTTCTGTTAGGATTAGCGCCATATATTCTGCAACGATAAAAAGTGCCGATGGTTGCATTCGACCTCAGCAACATTCCGCCACGAGCATTCGTGTTATTGGTACTCATTCTAATATCAGCTATGGTTTCAGAATCCTCGAGGTCATCGCGTCCATTCCAGAGCATGTGTTTTGTGCCTGATAGCTGGCACCTCATCGATCCGCCTTCATCGACGACTGCTATCCCACCAGCGCCTGTTATATCCCAATCTGCTTTTGCCATGTTCACCATCCTCCGTTTTCAAAGTCTTCCGTGTATATCGACGCGTAATTTCTACTGGTAAACCACCCGTTTTCAAAGTCTTCCGTGTATACCGACGTGTAATCTCTACTGGTGAACCACCCGGATTCAAAGTCTTCGGTGAAGCGGGTTAGTTTTGCCGATATGATCTGTCCAATCTTTAATCTTACACCCATTTTTACCTCACGTTGGCGTCCGTGCGCCGTATTCTATCATGTGCGTGATCCCATTAATAACCTTTCGCATTGCCACAAGGTAATCTGCTGCCATGGTTACATCTTTTCCCATGCATTGTATTCGACCCACTTCGCTACCACTTTATCAGCAACATCAGGGTCGTCAATCAATCGTTCATACCATTCACCAGCTGATTTTCTCCTGATCCGTACTAAATCACCAGCTACGTTGTAGCCCAGATGACACTCGTCTTCTGGGGTGATGATTTTTTGTGTTACGGCGACCGTTTTTCCATATACCTGCATGATTTTCAGCTCAATGTAAGTGTGTATTCGATACCATCTATTGAAGCATCTATATATACAGTGTGAATATCATCACCATCGAAAACAATTTTGCCACCTGCCTCAACCGGTATCGGGTCTGTAAAATCCACTCCATTATGAGAAACTTCCACGTAGAGGTAACCGACGAGACCATTATGTGTCAGTGTTCCATTTCTTCCATTTCTTTCCAATGCAGCGTAGATTTCTTCGGTGTTGGGAGTCCCTGCAATGGCGACGGTTGTTGTGTTTACATAAGGATTGCCTTCTGTGTATCCGGCTGGACTGACAAGGCTAATCGCATCCGCATTATTCGATAAAACGACATAAAACAGTGTTTCTTTTGAAGTGGTTATTTCGATTAGATCGAACTCGATACCGGACAGTGGGAACCATTCAGGGAATATTGATGATACAAACACAGGCGTGCCCTTCAAAAACAACTTCAAGTTTGACGTAGTATCGATGAATAATAAAATGCACAAAGCACTTTCGATGTGTCCGTGTCCATACATTGTGTATGATGTCCTATCGGGCAAAATGACCTGTCTGCTTTTTACATCTATAACAGTCGTGCCGGCACATAATGATACCTTGCCGGTACCCGGATAATTTAAGATGGTGGTGTTGCCTTCGATTTTCACGTCATGTACGATCCTCTGTGGTGAAGGAACGGTATCTGCATTATCTTTGACCCACTTTTTTATGGTGATGGGTTTTGCCTCTTCGCCTATTGTGGCTTCCTCCCCATCCTGAAGGGCTGGGGTTTCATGCTTCGACGAGCTGCTCATGCTAAACTCTCCATACGTAGTAGCTTCATAATCTGATTTCGTGTTGGATGGATCCAGAACTTGTGTGTTTTTCGCATGTTTATGTGTATCTTTCTGGTCTACGTATATACAAAGGTATCGTTTTTCTTCTGAGGTGTACCCCAGACTCCCCCCACCACCACAATCTTTATATTCTATCCGACTGAACAATAATCAAACGGTAATCAAACGGTTACCGATGTATAATTCGATTGGTTCAACCGTCGATCAAAAAAAACGTACTTACTGAAAGTGAGGTAAATATGGCAGATGTAGAACTAACAGAGATACAGACGAGCATTTACGAAGTCATATTGGAAGTTGGATCAATATCCAAGAAAAAACTCGCCAATAAGATGGGCGTGCAGCTAAGATCGATTTCATCGCCGGTGAAGGCACTGATCGACAGGGGTGTGCTCGTTACGGATGAATATGGCGATCTATCTATCGCTGCTGGGGTAAGAGAGGAGTTTGAAGACGGGTATGTGACGGTACCATCGATACCATCGACACCGGAGGCACCACCATCACAAACTCCCTCTGAGCAGGACGATCCTGTGAATGAGACCGATGATGATAACCTCTACAACGAGTATTGGCAGCAACATCCAGAAGAACTTGTTACGTTTCATGGCGAGGAGGGGCTGGACGCACTAAAACGAGCTGCTCTCGAATCGGCTATGAAGAACGCAGTTGGCGTGGGGCAGAAAGCCCTCGACGCTGCACTGCACTGGTATGACATAGACGACGACGTGCGCAGAGATCCAACCGCATTGATGCGCGCGCTGGAAGACGCCGGCGTGAAGCACAACCTCGTCGGAAGAATCGCTAGAGAGACCTTCCTGCCGGCGAAGCAGTATGGCTCGTATATTCAGGGTGACCCCGATCCGTACATACACACTGTACAACCGTCACCACGGAGACGAAGCAGAGTGGCTGCCCAAAGATTGGATGTTGACGAATATGACGACGATGATTATTACGAAGATCGATTATCATCGGTCAGAAAATCGCGCCGCCGTGAAGACGACATGCCATGGTGGGCACAGAGCCTGGTACAGCGCATTGACGCAATCGATGGCAGCGCGTATGGCAGAGGGCGATCAGAGCAACCACAAGTAGTAATTGAACCAGTGTTAGACGAGTATGGACACCCTGTCCCCGATCCGAATAACCCAGGGCAGTATCTGGAACGCAAGGTTATATATGAGCAACGTGGAGGCGGCGTGCCGGAATCCGAAATGGTATCAGAACTGAAAGAGCAGCTTGCAGAGAATAATGCGGCTATTGCGAAGATGCGCGAGGCGCTCGCAGAACATGAGACGGATAGGAAAATATCCAGCGCGATGGATCCGTTACTGCAGAAGATCGCCAGTCTCGAAAAAGGCAACCCGACAGCAAAGACGGGGATGACCGACGAACAGTTTAAGTTGCAAACAGAGAAGGAAATATTTCAGGATGTGAGTACCAGCATCGAGAACACGGTATCGAACGTGATCGAGCCCGTGTTGGCAGGAGTTGCAGAGGTACAGAAGATGCAGTCAATGCGCGAGATCATCGAGATGGAGCGAAGTGATAATGTCGCACCAGGCACATACCTTAAATACATGACTGGTGGTGATGTTGATGTCGATCCGATCACAAAAGATCGGATTGGAAACACGATTGATATGATCAAAAACAAAACCGGAGGGCGATAGCGCATGGAGACTATATTAGTGGCGTCCGGCAAGGGCGGCGTTGGTAAGACCACTGTCTCCATCGGCATCGCCCGAGCACTGGCGAAGAGGCACAACGTCGGGATTTATGATGCAGACCTGATGTGCCCGAACGGACCGAGGTTGCTCGGGATGGACGATGATGTAAGGGTGGGCGTCGAAGACGAGCGATATATTCCTGCGGAGTTCGATGGTATGCAGATTTTCTCCACCGGTTTCATGCTTCCGCTCGATGCTGTTATGACACTCGAAGGGGATATGCGATCAAAGCTCCTGAAGGATTACACATCGCGACTTGAATGGAACGACGACACAGATTACCTGATTGTCGATATGCCGCCAGGGACGGGCGACGAGAGCATCGCAGTAATCGAATCGATGCCGGACATCGCAGGACTCGTTCTTGTGGTTACAGGGAAGATGGAGAGCCTCGATGATGCAACGCGCGTATTGTCGATGCTAAAAGACCTACCTGAAAACGTCCCTATAATCGGCGTCGTCCGGAACATGGCATACATTGACTGCAAGAAATGTGGCGAGCGTATCCGACTATTTGATGATGCACTGAATGTCGAACTCGAACTCGAACTGCCGGTGATAGGCGAGCTGCCTTATAAAAACCTGTCGAGCGATGATTTTGTCGATATTGCAGCAGCGATAGATGAGTTTGTCGGCGTGGATTACATGGATGGTGATGACTGATGACAGTTACAGACAAAGATATTGACAAGATCAATCAGTCCATTGTGGACAGCATGAACGACCTCGGGGCACTTGATATGTTCCTTCGTGATGTACCGGATGGACGTGAAAACACGATGGTTGTACGGATCGAAGACAAGACCCGCGGATATTCGGGCTTCTGTATAAGGGGCAATAAAGCCGAAATGGTCAAGAACATCCGAGACCCGACAGTACAGTTTGTCGTCGTATCGAAGGAATGGTATTATCTGTTCATCGAAGATATACTAATGAATGCCGATGTGCGGTCATTGATGATGACCGCAATCTATTCAAAGTACCCACGCATTCGTGTCGATCCACCACTCGAAGAATGTGGATCATGGCACGTCGAAGCACTCCTGCAGCTATTCGAGTCGTGGCAGAAAACGATGCTCGGGGGCGAGTGAATGTCTAAATTCAAGATTGAACCCCCTGCTGACGATCTCGGTCGATGGCTATTTTCAATGGTCACTGGTACGGAAGAATCGATTGAGATAGAGATTCCCGGTACGCCAGTCGTTGAAGACGTGCAGCAGCGTTTTAGTGGAATGTTCGAGATTTTCGATCTCCTTAAGGAGATGAATGCCAACATGGTCAATATCGATGAGGGAATCAAAGAACTGAACGAGAACATCAAAACGCTCGGTTTAGGAGATTTAGAGGTCAACACAACATAATAAATTTAAATCGGAGGATAATATGACACCAAAGGATATACCAAAGGGACTCGTCGGGAAACTCCTTAACCAGGCAGGTCCAATTATTGAAGAACGGATCGGAGAACTCAGGAAAGAAGCTGACGAAGAGTTCAAGCAGGTTAATGCGAAGCTCGATAAGATCATCGCGCTTCTGGAGAAGTAGGTAACCCACATGCGTGGACTGATGCAGGGGCTGTATAAATCGAGTCGAGCTGGGATCATGATAGCATTTGTGGTGCCGATCGTGATGCTGGGAATCGCCTGTGCCGTAAGCACGGGCGACCCCATCGTTTGGGAAAACGCGTATCTGGGCGCAGCCCTGATATTCTTCCTGGTCATGATCTCGAACAGTCTCAACAACATCGTGGATGAGAAAATCGATATTGCCGCCAGAGATATGGGGTTAGAGAAATCTCATTCATATCATATACTTAATCTCACCGACGGTTTAACCCGTGATGAGATTCTTTCTGTCATTGTGTTATCCATTTTCTGTTTCGGGTTCTTGCTCTTCGTGTTATCTATCAGAACCGGATACCCCGTAATCGGGTTCGCACTATTCGGGCTGTTCATGTCACTCGAATACAATCTCCCGCCACTAAAACTTGCGTACAGACCGTTCCCCGAACTTACGATGCTGTTACCATCTGCTGTTGTGGCAGTCACCGGTATACAGTACATACTGGTATCACATGTCACCGAACTCGGCATCATCATGGGCATTACGTTCGGTCTCTTCAGCGGCTCGTGGTTCGTGTACCAGAGCATCATCGATCACGATGTCGATAAAGCGGCAGGGAAGGTGACGACAGCAGTTTATGTTGGTCCGGTGGGCGCTGTGGTGATTGCCATTATGTACCCCCCATGTGCTGCTGTGCTTATGGTCACGTATGAGATCGTGGGCATCGACGTCATGTGGCAGCTTCCTCACATCACCGCTGTAAGCGCTGTCGTTCTCGTGGCATCGATCGCGTTTTGTGGGTTCAATGCACATAAGCTGTGGCAGAGAGCAATGTTGGTAACGTTCGTCTTTGGAATCGCTATGGCACTGTCGATACTGAACGGGGCGTGGTTAGGATGATAATCGCAGTATCTGATGTCCATCTGGGATTTTCAAAGAGCAACAAAGCAGATTTCATTCGCTTCCTCGATTGGATCGCGACACAGCCATACGTAACGGATTTTGTGCTCGCCGGAGATATTCTCGACTTCTGGCGACGGGATATGGTTGCTGTGACGATGGAAAACGCCGACGTCATGGCACGGCTTATCGCTATGTACAAAAGTGGTATGAACATCTATTACATTGCAGGAAACCATGACTACACGGTCAGGCACCTGAAGATATTCCCAAATCGGTTCAAGTTCTCGACGAAAGTAGAACTCGTAGAAGATGGGGTGGAATACACGTTCGTGCATGGTCATGAATTTGATCCTGATCAGAACACAGTGTTTTTCGATCCTCTTTGCTACACAAACGACCAATCCGGTCGATTTGCAGACAGGGTTTGGGATGTATATTCAAAGTACGTTAATCCACTGAAATACCCGCTGGAATGGATTAGACAGTGGATAAGTAAGCGGACAATCGATGAAATGGTGAAACCTCCAGAGGAGCGGGGTTATGTCTCGACCTTCGCCCCCGATACTTTGGTGTCTGTCACGATGGAAGGTGTGGTGACAGTGTCCGGGCACACACATGCGCCCGGCATCTACAGAGACACAAATAGCGTCAATACAGGTTCGTGGGTACAAAATCCAGATTGTGTATTCAACACGTACGTAGTGATCGACGGCGATGAAATACACCTCAGGAGATTTAGTTAAAATGCGAATAGCGATTATAGGCGCCGGAGTTGCAGGACGTAGTCTCTATCGATTCCTTGAACTCGACGGGATGCTCGATATTCACGAAGTCGAGATATTCGATCTCGAACGACCATGTAAGAGCATGTGCAAGATCCATCCGTGTGCGTGGGGTGTGAAGACACCCGAATGGAAGCGCGCGTGCGCAATGCTCGAAACGAAAACGCGCGTCCTCCGGGAGTTCACACGGATATATCGAAACGATAGCTTGGTACGGTGTGACTTGTGCACAATCGACAAGCCGAAGTTTCTCGATGACATCTGCCCGGAAGAAAACATTCAGCGCGGGGGGTTCGATGACGACTGCTCTAAATACGATCTTGTGGTTGACGCGACTGGAGAGAAGCGTGCTGTCCTACCTCCACTGAAAGACGACATGAAGATCACATGCTGGCAAGCAGTGTTCAGAGCTGACCGAGAAAACCTTGATATGGGAGTATTTCCTTCTAAATCAGTCGGATACTCATGGGTTTTCCCATTAAAACATCCATTCGTGCATATCGGTGGTGGTGCTATGAAATGGGACTTCGGCTTTACCATGCCCATCGAAACCCAGAACGCAATGAGATATGCCGGTGTCATGGACAAAGAACCTGTTTGTGGTTGGCACGAATCTAAAATTCGATTGATGTCACCAATATACAGTAGACCCATCGTTCACCAGAACGTGGTCGGAATAGGGGAAAGTGTTGGCGCGGTTAGTCCCAACAACGGCGCTGGCATCCTGCCGGGTATCATGTCAGCGAGACTCCTTGCTGACCATATACAGGACAGCAGTTCCAATGTCTTAGTTGGAGAACCGGGTTATTGGAAACGGTTGTATGAGATGGACCTGATCAAGATGTTCGGTTTTTTAGATAGGGAGACCGAGATCATCAAAAAGCTAATCAATCGTAAGCGGGTAGGTATTAGAGACTACATTTGCCTGTATCACAACACCCGGTACTTCGGAATGTACCCTGGGATAAAAGATGTGCTTATCACCCTTAAATCGGTTGGCGCGAGGTTTTTATGAAAGATTTAAATAGTTATATAACAAAAACGAGAAGAAACATAGATACGAGGATGAAGCACCTGGTCCCTCCTAATCTATATGAACTCACCACGGGCGGTAAGAAGCTACGCAGCATCCTGTGCTATCTCGTATATGATTCACTTACCGGGTACAAGTCACCAGCGTCCATGCGGGCTCGGGCAATTGACCTGGCGTGCTCTGTAGAGGTCGTGCATAGTGTGACCCTCGCAGCAGACGACATCATCGATGACGACGAGATGCGCAGAGGCAAACCGTCACTGCATACGCTGAAGGGATTCTCGATAGCGTTCCTCGAGGTTCTCAGCGGTATATCGTTCCCGTATCAAATGGTGGCTCCTTATGGACAGGAGTACGTCCGCGCGGTGTCAAAGGTACAGCAAGATATGTGCTACGGCGTCTTGAAAGAGATCACAAAAGACCTGCCGGCAACGCGCATTTATGAGATCGTGAACGACAAGAAGACGGGGGCTCTGTTTTCCCTGTCGGCGCGGTTCGGGGCAATGGCAGCGAATGCATCAGATGACGACGTAGAGCGGATGAGTAAGTTTGGTCTTCATCTCGGTCGCGCATATCAGATTGCTGACGACATCGATGATTTTATCAATGTTGTCTCATTGAAGAAGACCCCCGATGCTATCACGGGGACCGAATTTATACTCCTCCGGGGTCTGAAGATCGACGAGATCCTGAAGGAATGGGGCAACGACGTCGCCAATGGAAAACTGGACATCGCCAAGTTGTCGCAGACAAAACAACTATTTCAACTGTACGAGCTCCTCGCCACGTTGAATCGGCGGCTCGACATTGAGCTGGAACGGGCGGTCGAAGTACTTGATGGGTTCGATGGACGCGACGTACTGCAAAAATACTTAATATATTGCATACCAAGATGATACCGGAGGTCATTAACATGGATGAAAAGAACGAAACCCCCGCCACAAACACATTGCTGAACAACCCACTATTCATGCCGCCCGGATCTGTTCGAGCGATCATCGGCTTAATATTGGTTTGCGGCACGGTGTATGCATGGCTAACCAACCCCGATAATGTGCCGGTTGGTCTGATCACGTTGACAACGGCGGTCGCGACGTTTTATTATGGAACGAAGAAATAGGGGCGAGCTCATGTCAGAAGAAACCTCTTATTACAACGAGATACGCAAACTCCACAACAGAATCATGGCTATAAACGATGAAGTGTTATCGACCCCGACTGCCGACCCAACCAACATGTCGTTCTTAAGTGCAGCAGCATTTATTTTGAGACAGATATACAATGGAATTGTATATCATCGCAGCGACGAACTGGAGCGCATTGATCGCAGAATCGTTATCAGCGGGATGGCTAATGCGATAACGTATATAATCAGAGATTTATATAAAGATGAACCACCTGAACTCGAAGCCATAATGCGTCTGCATATAGCACGCAGTGCATTGAGAAAAACGAACAGCAAACTCCGTGCATCGCGGGGGATGTTTGCATGAAACTACCAATATTCGACCCTCTGGGAATCCTAAAAGAACCGACAGAGGGGATTCTCCGTTCACTGGGAGCCGACGTGGAGCTCAGTGATCCTTTCAGAGAGTTCGCTCTTGGCATGATTGAGGGGATACAGGGCGACGAGGAAAATAAACCCGATGATGTAGACCAGTCGAAGAACATGAAGGCTGGTTACAGATCGCCGGACGATTCCGACGAAAGAGAAGCCTATCTGAGGTTCGGTAAGAAGGCGATCACCTTCGATTGCAGTCGGTGCCAGGCGATAGCTGAACGGGTCGCTTCGGGGTACGCCCCCGACAGCCCCAAGAAGCAGCTCGAATGCCTGTACTACATCAAGATGTTCGACGAGCACGAGATGGGTACAGAGGGCAACGACACAGCGAAACGTTGGCTTGAATCAAAGGGACTCAAAGATAAGCTCTACGCTGCGTATATAGCAGAACTGAACCTGGAGGGTGGCGATTGACTGTTGTTCAACTCGAACGGAGCGAGGATGAAAAAGTGATCGTCACCGGCTTGCACGAGCATGGACTGACAGAACGACAGATATTAGCCGGATTGAAGTATTATCGTAAAATGCTCAGCCGATTTGAGAAATACCAACAGTCGCCCGGGAAGGCGATAATGCCGATTGTGAACAACATCAGAAATATGGAGCGCGGATACCTTGGCAAAATCACGGAACTCGACTAAATGCGTTCGCTTTAATGAGAACGAGATCGACGTCATCGAGAAAGTAAAAAAGTCGCTCAACTTCCAATCCGATTCCGACACGATCCGCTTCATCATCAACGTCTGGTGGGGATCGATGGGAGCCGGTGCGGTTGATATGAAGAAACTTGCGAAGCTTATAATAACACAAATGGTGAAAACAGATGAAACCCAAGCACCGAAGATCAAATCCACTGGATAATCTCGATCTCGATCTCGACGATATTGAAGAATTGAAAACTGCCGACCTATCGGGCATAGTAAACACAATGAGGAGAGCGATAATCGATGAAGACCAATAAAAACTCGTATGGTATCCGGCAGGATATCGCGGAAGCTCTTGCGGTTGGTGTAAAAGACATGTCCGACGGACCGTGGAAGGAGATATGTAAAAAGTTCCCTGATGTCAAGCCGACTGAAGGTAGCCCATGCAGGGACTGTCGTGCCGCCATGCACGCAATCGCTACGTGGGATACCCGTAAGCCTGCTCCCAAAGGCGATCCTATAGACACGATAAAGAGTATGCTTGGCGACTATTACGAGCCGTTTATACGAACGTACATGGTAGCATATACAAAGATGTTGCACGCTTCCGATCACGTCCCTGCCGAAACTCCTGCAAAGCCACCAGTGAAGAAGAAACCTGCGAAGAAGAAACCTGCGAAGAAGCCGCGTGCCAAAAGAGAT